>NZ_CAWQJR010000152.1:0-42621 GCF_963894935.1 Xenorhabdus sp. PB61.4 | reverse complement strand
TCCATTACATTAAATATTTTTATCATTCCTGAATTTTTTCAATCCTAACAGAAAAACATACATTTTTATGTCATGGTTACCTAGCTAAAATTAGTTTTATTACAAGGATTAGCCTGATTAAAAAATGGGAAGAAAACGAGTTGTGATAAATAGAATGAAAAAATAGCGTAGTATTGAATAAAAATAATGAAGATTTAGTGGTTCATCTGAAATTTATTGAATATATCATTAATCAAATTCAGATGAACCACTCTGGTTAAATTAGTGCAATTTCAATCGTGGACGGATCACACGATTTATTCCACCAACCAGCATCATTAAACCTGTTTTAATATACCCATGCAATGCTACCTGATGCATACGGTACAAAGAGATATAAACGATACGGGCGATACGGCCTTCTACCATCATTGAGCCACGCATCAGGTTACCCATCAGGCTACCAACGGTGCTGAATTTAGATAAAGAAACCAAAGAACCATGATCTTTATATTCATATTCTTTCAGTGGTTTTTCATTCAGTAAAGCCAGGATGTTGTCATAGCAACGGCTCGCCATTTGATGAGCAGACTGAGCACGTGGAGGAACAAAACCACCCTCTTTTTTCGGACAGGATGCACAGTCACCGATAGCAAAAATAGTCTCATCCAGTGTTGTCTGCAAAGTAGGCTTCACCACCAGCTGATTGATACGGTTTGTTTCCAGCCCACCAATCTCTTTCATAAAATCTGGCGCTTTAATTCCGGCAGCCCAGACCATCAAAGAAGCTTTGATCTGCTCGCCATCTTTGGTATTCAGACCATTTTCATCTGCGCTGGTTACCATTGTCTTAGTTAAGACTTTAACACCCAGTTTAGTCAGCTCTTGATGTGCGGCACCAGAAATTCGTGGTGGCAGCGCTGGCAAAATACGTTCGCCAGCCTCGACCAACGTCACATTCAGGGCATCTGTATTCAGGCTTTCAAAACCGTAACTGTTTAGCTGTTTGACTGCATTGTATAGCTCAGCGGAAAGCTCAACACCGGTTGCTCCACCCCCAACAATCGCTATATTAACTTTCTCTTCCGGGCATTGATTCGCTGAATATTTCAGGAACAGGTTCAGCATTTCATTATGGAAACGATGTGCCTGTTGCGGATTATCAAGGAAAATACAGTTTTCTCTTACACCGGCTGTACCAAAATCATTCGATTGGCTGCCTAATGCCATAACAAGAATGTCGTAAGTCAACTCACGCTCTGGTACTAACAAATCACTACTTTCATCACGAATTGCAGCCAGTGTGATTTTCTTTTCTTCACGATTGATATTTGTGAGTGTACCTAATTGGAAGTTGAAGTAATGGTTACTTGCATGAGCAAGATAACTCAGTGCATCAACACCATCATCCAGAGAACCTGTTGCTACTTCATGTAATAACGGTTTCCATAAATGGCTGTTGTTGCGATCCACCAAAGTTATTTCGGCTTTTTGCTTACGCCCTAATTTATGTCCCAAACGTGTTGCCAGTTCTAAACCGCCAGCACCCCCACCAATGATGACAATTCTTGTCTTTGGCGTTGTCATGACTACCCCACTGAAAATACAACTAATGTTATGTAAAGCGCTAAACAATTTTTTGAATAACGTTCTTAAATGACATCACTCATGATAAATTTCATACTGAAAATATTGCCAGAATATCACGGCTGGTCAGTCGGTCATACCAAAAATGACCCCTGCTAAATTCTTTTGATTAATTAGACACCAATCACAAAATTTACGTACTCAACTCTAATTAATCAGACTTAAATCCAGTTTATTAATACTTATAATTTACATTGTTAACATTATGTGATTAGCAGGGTTATTTATTGAAATACAGGAAGAATGTTGCCCCAAAATAGACAGCAAAAAGTAATAAATAAAAAGAGAATACCAAAAGACAGGATCATAATGTAACAATCCTGCCTTTCGTTTGATCGCGATAAATCAGTAATGATTAGCCACAGCTTAGCCAGTGTTCACATAAATTATTTAATTGCAAATTTGCCCGCTGCCAACGTTCTGATTTTTTCAGTTCTTCCAGACTGAACGATCTTCCCTGATGATATAGCCGTGCCACCTTATCTGAATTAACTATCGGTAAATTATCTAGTACGTTAGTCGCACCCTGACGGTTATTACACACCAGAATCATATCGCAGCCCGCTTCCAGTGAGGCTTTTGCCCGGTCAGCATAGCCCCCCATAACAGCAGCGCCTTCCATAGATAAGTCATCTGAAAAAATAACACCATTAAACCCCAGCTGTTGGCGTAAAACGTTTTTTAGCCAGTAAGGGGAAGCGCTTGCCGGACGATCATCAATCTGAGAATAGATAACATGTGCAGGCATAATTGCATCAAGTAAGTTACGCTGGATAAAATCGCGGAAAATCAGCATATCGTGACAGCTAATTGCATCCATTGGGCGATTATCCACTGGCGTTTCTTTGTGGGAATCCGCTATGACTGCACCATGGCCGGGAAAGTGTTTACCCGTCGATTTCATGCCAGCCGAATGCATTCCCCTGATAAATCGCTCAGCCATCACCATCGCAGGTTCAGGCTCTTCATGAAATGAGCGTTCACCAATCGCGGTACATTTATGGCCCAAATCCAGTACAGGGGCAAAACTGATATCAATATCCATTGAAATCATCTCTGATGCCATCAGCCAGCCTGATTCTTCGGCCAAATGCCCACCCATCAGTTCGTCATGCAAACAGGCAAAAGACTGAGCCGCAGGTAATCGTGTAAATCCTTCATGAAAACGCTGTACCCGCCCTCCTTCCTGATCAACTGCAATGACTAAACGATGGCGGGAGGCTTCGCGGATTTGGCGCACCAAATCACGCAACTGCTGAGTATCATGGAAATTGCGGGTGAACAGGATCAAACCGCCCACTAATGGATGTTGCAGAATTTCACGCTCTTCACTATCCAGCTCATGACCAACAACATCTAACATTACCGGACCCATAATATTCCTCACTTCTTATTAGTTATCTATTTATTGGTTGCCATCTTATTAATTGCCGACCTTCGTGTTAAAACGTCAGCTTAAAGCCCAGACGCAAAGGATAAGCCAGAGCCAAAAATTGCGGATCTTTTGTCTGCTGCCAGCGAACTTCATACCACATCAGCATCATATATCTGACCCACGGTTTCCATTGCCTAATTTTTTGCTGCAATAAAACGATATCACTATACCCTGATGCGTCAGTACAATAATAATTCAAAAAAAATTTCTGCTGCATCTCATTCCATTGATTCCCTTCAAACAGCCCCGCTAATGAAAAACCAATATCAACATCCGCCGCATATTCCCAGTCAATCAGTTTCAAACCTTCCGATGTCATAATCAGATTATCAGAGTGAATATCCATGTGAGCAGGGGCTATTTTCAGAGGCGCAGGCATTTTCGCTGATATAAAGAATTTATGCAGCCGTAACCAGTCAGGAGAAAGCCTTAAATTATCAATATCCTGCCATTGAGAAGCTAATTGTTGTTTGAGTTGGAAGGCATACCCCAATGGTGTTTGGTTATGGAGAATGGCGATGGTATTCGCCAATGACTGTTGAAATGTGGGTAAACCGAATTCTTCTGCTGTGATCTTTGTGCCTTTCAGCCACTCCAGTAACAGCCAGTCATCGTGCATTGCGATTACATCAGGTGCGATGCCAGTCAAAGATAATTTACGTAATATCCGTTGTTCCCGTTGACGATTGACCCCCAGCGCACCATTGTGCCATGTATGTTTACGCCCTACCATCTGACGTATACCATCCGTGATATAGTGGCTTCCCTGAGTCAGCCCTGTTAATGGACTGATTTCCCAGTTTTCTGCTGGAATGTCAGGCCACTTCTGGCGCAACATTCCAGATAGAGCTTCACTATTAGTTAATATCACTGCTACCAGACCAGAGTATTTCACCCGTTTTAACCAGCATAAGCTGCATGTTTATCTTACGGTGTTGGGTATCACCAGAAGCCACAGAATAGATGACATAATCGGCATTCAAATAACGGGCCAAACCAATAGATTTGCTGCGTGATGCCAGACTATCTTCTGATGACAGCCCCAGAGCCTGCCGGGCGTAATAAACCTGATTTTTCGGCACGACCTGAAAAACATGTGTCTTACTGACCACATCGGTAATTGCGTCAGTTGCCTTAAGTGTTCTCAGTGAACCACTCGTATTATTTTTGACACTATCAACGAGCAGTATTTTCCCCGCTTCTACACCATGTGCTTTAGCCATCTGGTCAACTAATGGCTGAACGATATTATTCCAGTTAATTGACTGGATCTTCGGTGGCTGGGGTACTTTCTGTAACGGCGGTTCAGTGGGTTCCGTTTTTTGCTCTGGTTCAGCAGGTGTAACAGGAGCAGGCGGTTGTGTGGATGTCAGTGTACAACTCGCCAGCAACAGTGCTGATAATACAACCAAGAAAATTCTTTTCATTAATCTACTCCGGTTACAGCTGTCAGGATATCTTTCGTCTTACAAGTGACCGCATTAAAAAACGGCAGTGAGTAATGTTATTCTGCCAGTAATGGGCCTAATGGATGCCCACCAACCAGATGCATATGGATATGAAAAACAACCTGCCCTGAATGACGGTTACAGTTCATGATGAGGCGATAGCCGTCTTCAGCAATCCCTTCCTGTTTTGCGATTTTTGCAGCAACCGTGAATAAACGGCCTAATGCAGCTTCATGCTCCGGCATAACATCATTAACCGTTGGGATCAGCACATTAGGAATAATCAGAATGTGAGTTGGTGCCTGAGGTGTAATATCTCTGAATGCAGTGACTAACTCATCTTGATATACGATATCAGATGGGATTTCACGACGGATGATTTTGCTAAAAATAGTTTCTTCTGCCATCTCATTTCTCCTTTATTATCATTTAATGTTCTTAAATGTCGATATGAAACAAATCACAAAAGTTCCTTGTTGTCACTTCGGCTAATTCCTCAAGACTGACTCCTTTCAATACTGCCATATACTCAGCAACATCACGTACATAAGCAGGCTGATTTTGCTTACCGCGATGAGGAACCGGCGCCAGATAAGGTGAATCAGTCTCTACCAGAATACGATCGAGGGGAACAAACCTCGCAGCCTCACGAATTTGTTCGGCATTGCGGAATGTCACAATACCCGAAAACGAAATATAAAAGCCAAGATCCAGTAAATCCCTGGCTGTCTCTTTATCTTCAGTAAAACAATGCAAAACTCCGCCACAATCCTGCACTTTTTCTTCCCGCAGTACCATCAGGGTGTCATCTTTTGCATCACGGGTATGAACAATCACCGGCTTATTTAATTCGCGACCAATGCGGATATGCTGGCGAAATGAAGTCCTCTGTAATTCTGCGTTATCTTTCTGATAATAATAATCCAGCCCTGTTTCACCCATTGCGATAACATCACTATCTGCAGCTAAACGGGCAAGCTCATCAAAATCATATCCTTCATCCAGATTTAACGGATGAATACCGCAGGAATACGCAACGTTGTCACGTTTGCCAATCAGGTTTTTCATTTGCAGGAAGCCGGGTAATGTGGTCGCAACTGCCAGCATATACTTCACATCCCTTTCTGCGGCCTTCGCCACTACATCATCCACACTTTTATGCAGTGTTTCATAATCTAAACAATCGAGATGACAATGTGAATCAACTAAAAACATAATATGCCCATATTTAAATGTATTACCGGGTGGAGCAAAGCTGCCCTTCCCAATTGAGTAATTGTTCAGTTAATAACAATTCCCGATTGATGCCCGCTACGGATATTAATTGATGACGGCAGCGTATCCAATCATCAACTGTATTTAACAATTTTTCCACACTTTGGCTGGAGGCCAGATGGTGAATCAACATCTGCTGATCCTGATTGATACAGTAATTTTGCGCCTTCTGACGCCATTTTACCGCATCAGACAACAGGCTGATTAGCCAGTACAAAGACTGTTGTACATCATCACGATTCAACAATGGCAAAAGTGACAAGGTATCACATTTATGTAGTGCCTGCGTGATAGCCTGACAAAATACATTTCTCTGTTGCCATTTTTCAGTCTGGAGTAACTGTTTTGCCGCCAGAGGTGCTCCCTGAGACAGTTTCAATGCTGTCTGGATATCCTGTGATGATATTGTCGGGAGCTTTTTTTGCAGCCAATGCAAACCGGTCTTGGTTTCAGGAACCGGCAGATGATAGTAAAAACAGCGGCTTCGCAGTGTTGCCAGTAAGCTGGCCGGACGCTGACATCTCAATAGAAAATAGGTATTGCCGGGCGGCTCTTCCAGTGTTTTTAACAACGCATTTGAGGCTGCATCAGTCAGTGATTCTGTTGAGGGTACCCACGCAATCTTGGCCCCCCCCTGTTGAGAATATTCATAAAGCTTTTCGCTGAGCTGACGAACTGCATCTACACCAATTGTGCTTTTCCCCTTTTCCGGGGCGAGTACATGCCAGTCAGAATGTGTTTCTGCCAACATCAAATGACAGCCGTGGCATTTACCGCAACTTTTTATTCCCTGTTTATTCTGACACATTAGCCAACGGCTTAATCCATAAAGCAGTGCATCTGCCCCCATACCTTCATGAGCATGGAGCAAAAGAGCGTGGTGACCACGTCCCTGTTGGTGGGATTCAATCAGCTGACGATATGCATGGTTAAGCCACGGATACCAATTCATGCATGTATTTCCTGTTTTTCCAGCCAGTATTGCAGAGCCTGACGAATGTCATCCTGTACTTTTTCCAATGGCTGCGTTGCATCTATTTTTATGATGGATTTATCCTGTGCGACCAATTCAAGATATCTTGTGCGGGTACGATGGAAAAAATCTAATGATTCTTTTTCAATACGATCCAGTTCACCGCGTTCGCGGGCACGTTGTAGGCCAACCTCTGGCGGTAAATCAAGATAAATAGTCAGATCGGGGGAAAAATCACCGAGCGCTGCTTCACGTAGTGAAGCCAATAAATGTTGGTCAATGTTACGTCCGCCTCCCTGATATGCCTGAGATGACATATCATGGCGATCCCCAACAACCCAGCAACCTTTTGCCAGTGCAGGCTTGATGACATTCTCCACCAACTGAACCCGGGCAGCATAAAGCATCAGAACTTCTGCTTTATCCGTCAATATTTCACCTTCGATCCCTTGCTTGATCATCTGGCGTAATTTTTCCGCTAATGGCGTTCCACCCGGTTCACGGGTAAAAACAAGATCAGAAATCCCGGATTGTTTCAGTGTATCAGACACTGTCTGGATAGCCGTGGTTTTTCCTGCTCCTTCAAGCCCTTCAATAACAATAAATTTGCTGTTCATTTATCCTGCTTCAATCTCTGGCGATAAAGGTTTACCGCTCTATTATGCTCTATTAAATTTGTGGTAAAAGTATGGCCGCCATTACCATCTGCGACAAAATATAAATAGTTTGTTACCGCCGGATGAGCCGCAGCTTTAATTGATGCAAGACCCGGCATGGCAATCGGCGTCGGCGGTAGCCCTTCAATCATATATGTATTGTATGGCGTAAAAGTGCTCAGGCTGCTGCGGAAAATAGTTCCGGTGTATTTATCTCCTAGCCCGTATATCACTGTCGGATCGGTCTGCAACCGCATCTTTAAACGCAGGCGATTGATAAATACAGAAGCCACTTTAGCGCGTTCAGCATCTACGGCAGTTTCCTTTTCGATAATAGAGGCCATAATTAGCATCTCATAAGGACTCTTATACGGTAGATTTTCAGCCCGGTTTTTCCATTCCTGATCAACAGCCATAACCATTTTTTGGTGGGCTCGCTTGAGTAAGTCTATATCACTTGTACCTGCGGTATAGAGGTAAGTATCAGGATAGAACCATCCTTCCAATGGACTCTCTATTTTCATACCCAGCGATTCTGCCAGTTCTTGTGGCGTCTTATCTTCAGCCGCATGTTTTAAGTATGGCGCATTCTGTAATATTTTTGACCAGTCAGAAAGACGGCTGCCTTCAACAAAGCGAATAGTAAACTGGACCTCTTTACCACTGGCAAACAATTGCAGAATTTCTCTTACTGACATATTTTTCTGTAATCGGTAAGTTCCTGCCTTAAATTTGATCAGCTCTGGCTCTAACCGGAAAAGCCACGGTAATAAGCCGTTATCTTTGATTAAATTATGCTGAATCAACAGCGTTTCTAAGCCGATACGCCCCGTTCCGACCGGTAAGGTAAATATGAGATCCTGAGCCAGATTAACCTTCTGAGCAGAAAAGTTTTCTACTTTTTTGATAAAAAAGAAAAATGCTATTGCTGCAACAAGAATAATCAATCCAGGTAGAATAAGAATGCGCTTTTTAAGTTTCATTCGGTTACCACTTTTATCTGCCTTTCAACGGCTGGCTGAATCACTACAGTTTAATAACCCACAGAATTACAGGCTTAAACATTCAGGTAATAAATATTCATATAACTCTCTGGATTGGTATTTCCATGCAGGCTGATTTTTATGTGCCTGGATCTGGTTAACTGCCATAACGGGCATCAGTGAATTACAAATAATTACCTCATCAGCGTGCGCTAATGCTTCAGGATAACGCATGACACACGACAAATGGTAATCACTACCTTCCAATAGCTGGATAATTTTCTGTCGCATAATCCCTTCTACACCACACTGGCTCAAATCCGGCGTATAGATATTTTTACCTCTCCGCCAGAAGATATTAGCGCTACAACATTCAACTAATAAACCATCACTATCAAGTACTAGCGCTTCATCGATCTTTTCCTGATCAATAAACCGTTTTATCAGAACTTGTTCCAAACGGTTCAGATGTTTAATGCCCGCCAAATGAGGGTTAATCCCCATAGCAACAGGACTAAGCCCTAATACAACACCCGTTTTCCGTTGTCTGTAATATTGCTCTGGATAGGGGCTTAATAAAAGGATCTGGTTTGTCTCATTAATACCATCACTGCTGTAACCGCGTCCGCCCGAACCTCTGGATAAGAGCACTTTCAAAACACCAGATTCACATCCTGTTACCACTTGTTGAATGTGGCTTTCCAGTTTTACCCAGTCCGGTACTGGCATAAACAGTCTTTCAACGCCTTTTTGTAATCGTTTCATATGAAAAGGCAAAAAAGCTGCCTGACCCTGCTCTACTCTGATTGTGGTAAAGCAGCCATCGCCATATTGTACCGAGCGATCATTAACCGAGATTTGATCTTGCGGTTTGCCGTTAATCCAATACATCATCTTACTTTCTGATTCTTAAATAAAAAGGCGTGAAAACCTCAGGTTATAAGGGGCGCTATAATAGTATATGAGCGGTAGCAGTGCAAAAAGGGACATTCGTAGTATAAAAAAAGCCCCAACATAAGTTGAGGCTTTTTATAGAAATAGGGTGTTTTACATCTTACGGAAAATCAGTGAACCGTTAGTTCCACCGAAGCCGAAAGAGTTACACAACGCATATTCCATTCCCTCAACTTTACGTGCTTCGCCAGGCACAAAATCCAGGCGGCAATTTTCGTCCTGATTAACCAGGTTAATAGTTGGAGGAACAATCTGATCCTGCAAAGAAAGAACTGTGAAAATAGATTCCACAGCACCAGCTGCACCCAGCAGGTGGCCTGTCATTGACTTGGTTGAACTCACTAATACTTTAGTGCCTTTACCAAAGACAGATTCCACAGCCAGAGCCTCAGCAAGATCTCCCGCCGGTGTTGAAGTTCCATGAGCATTAATGTAGCCCACTTGTTCTGAAGAAATGCCTGCATCTTTCAGAGCATTTTCCATAGCAAGCGCAGCCCCTGCCCCATCTTCAGGCGGAGATGTCATGTGATACGCATCACTACTCATACCAAAGCCAACGACTTCAGCATAAATTTTTGCGCCGCGTTTTTTGGCGTGCTCATATTCTTCAAGAACAACAACACCAGCACCATCACCCAGAACAAATCCATCACGATCTTTGTCCCAAGGACGGCTCGCGGTTTTAGGATCATCATTACGGGTCGACAGTGCACGGGCAGCACCAAACCCGGCAACACCAAATTCTGTACTTGCTTTTTCAGCACCACCTGCCAACATGATATCAGCATCATTATAAGCAATTATACGCGCTGCATGACCAATGTTGTGCACACCAGAAGTACAGGCTGTTGCAATAGAGATGCTAGGACCACGAAGGCCATATAGTATGCTCAGATGGCCAGCCACCATATTAATAATGGTTGAAGGTACAAAGAACGGACTGACTTTACGAGGACCAGCAGAAAGCAATGTTCTGTGATTCTCTTCAATCAGGCCCAAACCACCAATACCAGAACCAATAGCAGCACCAAAGCGGCCAGCATTGGCTTCTGTTACTTCGATTCCTGCATCTTCAAAAGCTTGAACACCTGCAGCAATACCATACTGAATGAACAAATCCATTTTTCGTGCATCTTTGCGCGAAATATTGAAATCTTCATGATTAAAATTCTTCACCAAACCAGCAAACTTAGTTGCATGGTTAACGGTGTCGAAATGTTCGATAAGGCCGATACCACTCTGTCCGGTACAAACAGCGTTCCAAGAAGACTCAACTGTATTGCCGACAGGAGATACCATGCCTAGTCCGGTCACGACTACTCGACGCTTAGACACGGTTATCCTCCAGGGAGGGAAAAAATGTAAGACAAAAAACATAGGCGGTCGAACGACCGCCTAGGTATATGTGCTTATTTACTTGCGTTTTCAACGTAGTCAATAGCAGCCTGAACTGTAGTGATTTTTTCAGCTTCTTCGTCTGGGATCTCAATATCGAACTCTTCTTCCAGAGCCATTACCAGTTCAACTGTGTCAAGAGAATCAGCGCCCAAGTCATCAACAAATGAAGCTGTGGTTACAACTTCTTCCTCTTTAACACCCAGTTGTTCAACGATGATTTTCTTAACGCGTTCTTCGATAGTGCTCATACTATTAAATTTCCTATCAAAACTCGCTTTCGCGATGGTTTTCGTAGTTTATAAAATACAGGAAAAGATGCAACCAAATCCCGGCTGGTCGAACCACTAACTGCTTATTTTGTATAAGAAATACATAAAAAAACAGCAGGTTCGCTCATTTTTTAGATCATGTACATGCCACCATTGACATGTAATGTTTCACCCGTAATGTAAGCGGCCTCATCAGAAGCAAGAAACGCTACAGCACTGGCAATTTCCTTTGCATTACCGAGACGATTAGCAGGAACATCAGATAAAATGCCCGCTCGTTGTTCGTCTGTCAACGCTCTGGTCATATCGGTTTCGATAAAACCAGGAGCAATAACATTGACGGTAATGCCACGAGAAGCGACTTCACGAGCCAGTGATTTACTAAAACCAATAACTCCTGCTTTCGCTGCCGCGTAATTCGCCTGCCCTGCATTTCCCATTGTTCCAACAACAGACCCAATGGAGATAATACGTCCATAACGTTTTTTCATCATAGAACGCATTACTGCTTTTGACAGACGAAAAATCGAAGAAAGATTTGTGTCAACAATACCTTGCCACTCATCATCTTTCATGCGCATCAACAAGTTGTCACGTGTGATGCCCGCATTATTAACCAGAATGTCTATTTCACCAAATTCAGCACGAATATTCGATAGTGCCTGTTCAATGGATTCTGAATCTGTGACATTCAGTACAAAACCTTTGCCTTTATCGCCCAGATAGGCGCTGATTGCCTCGGCTCCATTTTCACTGGTCGCGGTGCCAATAACACGCGCTCCACGTTCAGCCAATAATTCTGCAATCGCTCGACCTATGCCACGGCTGGCACCAGTAACTAGTGCAATTTTTCCATCAAAGCCCATGTTTTCCTCAGTCATTTATTCAGAGCAATTGTAAGTGATGATACATCATTCACTGCTACAGCACTCAGAGTACCAACAATTCGTTTTGTCAAGCCAGTCAGTACCTTACCCGGCCCTATTTCCAGCAGGTTATCAATACCCTGAGCGGCAATATACTCAACAGATTCTGTCCAGCGTACCGGATTATACAACTGACGCACCAGCGCCGCCCGGATTGTATCAGCAGATTCTTCTGTTTTTACATCAACATTATTGATAACAGGGAATTGCGGCTGTTTAAACTCAACAGACTGTAATGCAACAGCTAACTGGTCTGCGGCGGATTTCATTAATGCACAGTGTGAAGGGACACTGACTGCTAAAGGCAGAGCACGTTTAGCTCCCGCTGCTTTACATGCAGCCCCCGCGCGTTCTACTGCTTCTTTTTCGCCGGCAATAACAACCTGCCCCGGGGAATTAAAGTTCACAGGTGAAACAATCTGTCCCTGTGCTGATTCTTCACATGCTTTTGCAATGGATTCGTTATCCAGACCAATAATGGCATACATAGCACCCTGCCCTTCAGGCACGGCTTCCTGCATCAGCTTTCCACGTAATTCAACCAGTTTAATTGCCTGTTGGAATTCAATGACGCCAGCACAAACCAGTGCTGAATATTCGCCAAGACTATGACCTGCCATTACGGAAGGGTTTTTCCCTCCCTGTTGCTGCCAAACCCGCCAAATAGCAACAGAAGCGGCCAGCAATGCAGGTTGTGTTTTCCACGTTTTATTCAGTTCTTCTGCTGGGCCCTGCTGGACTAACTCCCATAAATCGTATCCCAAAACCGCAGAAGCCTCTGCAAAAGTTTGCTCTACAAGCGGGAATTCCGCGGCTAAGTCAGCTAGCATGCCAAGAGATTGAGAACCCTGGCCGGGAAATACCATTGCAAAATCAGACATGTTTATCTTCCTGTTAAGTTAAAAACGTACTAGCGCTGAGCCCCAGGTAAAGCCACCGCCAAATGCTTCAAGTAAAACAAGTTGGCCACGCTGAATTCTTCCATCACGGATCGCTTCGTCAAATGCAGTCGGGACAGATGCAGCTGAGGTATTACCATGACGATCCAGTGTCACAACAACTTTATCCATCGTCATATTCAGTTTTCTAGCTGTAGCTGAAATAATACGTAAGTTCGCCTGATGGGGCACCAGCCAATCAAGCTGGGAATGAGCCAAACCATTAGCTTCCAGTGTCTCATCAACAATATTCGCTAATTCTCGCACAGCAACCTTAAATACTTCATTGCCAACCATCGTAAGGTATGCTGGTGTATCCATTTTTTGGCGATCATGATGAGGTACTGATAATAATTCGCCATATTGACCGTCAGCATGCAGATGGGTCGACAGAATACCGGGTTCTTCCGAAGCACCTACCACCATCGCTCCTGCCGCATCACCAAAAAGGATAATGGTACCACGATCTTCTGGATTAACAGTTTTGGAAAGCGTATCAGAACCAATAACCAGTGCACATTTGGCTGCACCCGTTTTTATAAACTGATCAACTACACTCAATGCATACGTAAACCCGGCACAAGCCGCCGCAACATCAAAAGCCGGAATACCGTTAATGCCTAGCAGTTTTTGGATCTGGCAGGCACTGCTGGGAAAAGCATGTGTTCCCGTTGTTGTTGCAACAACTATTAAATCAATTTGCGTTTTATCAATGCCTGCCATTTCTATGGCTTGTTCAGCAGCCCTGAATCCCATGGTTGCCACCGTTTCACCTTCATCGGCGATACGACGTTCACGGATACCAGTGCGAGTGACAATCCACTCATCAGTCGTATCCACCATTTTTTCTAAATCTGCGTTAGTACGCACCTGAGACGGCAAGTAACTGCCTGTGCCTAAGATCTTTGTATACATTTATGCTTATTCACTCTTGGGTAATACTGCATTCAGTCGGGCTGCAATCTTTTCAGGAACCTTCTTTTCTACTGCCTGAACAGCTTGCTCAATTGCAGCTTTGAAAGCATTTTCATTCGCGGCACCATGACTTTTTATGACAATACCACGCAATCCTAATAGTGTTGCGCCGTTATGCTGATCAGGGTTTAGATGACCGAAGCGTTTTGCTATTAGTTTAAGCAAAAACTTCCTAAATATTTTCATCAACCATGACGATTTTTTCTTTTGCCCTTCCGGTGACTTAAGCAGAGACAGAATCACTCTGATCGCGCCTTCCATTGTTTTCAGCGTAACATTACCTGCGAAGCCGTCACACACGAGGACATCTGTTTTCCCCGTTAACAGCTCATTTCCTTCCACATAGCCTATATAGTTGATTAACTCACTATTCCGCAAGGTTATGGCGGCTTCGCGGATATTATCCAGCCCTTTGGATTCCTCTTCCCCGATATTAAGTAATGCTACACGTGGATTTTTTACACCCGCAACATCTTCTGCCATTACAGCGCCCATAATGGCAAATTGCACTAACATACGACTATTACAATTAATATTAGCGCCCAAATCTAATACTACTGTTTTTTGTTGTTTCAGATTTGGTATGACCGTCACCAAGGCTGGCCGTTCAATTCCTTCTATCGATTTCAACATCAGTTTAGCCAGCCCCATCAATACTCCTGTATTTCCTGCACTGACACACGCCTGCGCTTCACCGGATTTCACCAGATTTAGTGCAATACGCATCGAAGTACCGTGACTGGAACGAATTGCCTGAGACGGTTTAACATCATTGGCAACAACATGTTCCGCAGGAATAATTTGCAAACGGCTGAGCAGCTCGGCATTTTTGTTTGCAAGCAAAGGAGAAATGGCTTCGGGGTCACCGACCAACAGTAGTTTTAATCGCGGATTAGATGCCAGTGCCTGCAATGCAGCAGGCACCGTGACGCGAGGACCAAAATCCCCGCCCATAGCATCTAACGCTAAGGTTAGATTAGCCAAGATATCAACTTGCTAATAACTAGCTGAATTACTTGTTGATTACCTTGCGGCCACGGTAGTAGCCATCAGCAGTCACATGGTGACGCAGGTGAGTTTCACCAGAAGTTTTGTCTACAGAGACTTTTGTTGCAGTCAGTGCGTCATGAGAGCGACGCATACCACGTTTAGAACGAGTTGGTTTATTCTGTTGTACGGCCATCGACCTTACTCCTTAAGTACTTTTCTTTAAACTGGCTAATACGGCAAATGGGTTTGGTTTTTCTGCTTCAGGAGGCAGTACACCAAACACCATATCCGCGTCGGACACTTCACAGTGTTCAGAATCATGTACCGGAACTACCGGCAGAGAAAGAATTATTTCATCTTCTATCATTGCCAGTAAATCTATTTCGCCAAATTCATTAACCTCAATTGGCTCATACTCTTCCGGTAATGCTTCGGCCCGCTCATCATTGACGACCGGGCTAAAACAATACGTTGTGTGAACATGATGACTGAATTTACCACCACAACGCTGACAGGCAAGTGTAACATCCACATCTGAATGCCCTTTTACAACTGCCAGACGCTGATTATCAATCTGAAATGATAATGAGTTATCTACATCACTATCCACACTGACCACCGATTCTAGAAGACGAGACACCTGTTCAGCAGAATAACTGCCAGTGTAGTCTAGTCTTTTCTGGGCTGCACGAAGTGCATCAATGGTCAGGGGTAATTTTACCTTCTGCATAAGGCGCGCATATTATCTTTGTAACGGGATATAGTCAAAGAAAAAGGCCACACATCTGCACCTTTCCACCAAATATTCGCTTAATAAGCGGTGCATAGTTTAAAATGCCTGCAAATATTTCTCTACGTATTTTATGGAAAAATGATGCTTCCGATTGTTTTATCATCAACTTCGATATATCGCCGCTTATTACTGGAAAAAATTGGCCTGCCTTTTACCTGTGCAGCACCAAATATTGATGAAAGCCCACAGGAGAATGAAAATCCTGAACAATTAGTGATGCGGCTTTCACAAGAAAAGGCTACAGCATTACAACAAGATTATTCCAGCCATCTTATTATAGGTTCAGATCAGGTTTGTATTTTAAATGGAGAATTAACCGGAAAGCCGCACAATTTTGAGAACGCTTTCGCACAGTTAAAAAAAGCCAGTGGTCAGTGTGTCACTTTTTATACCGGTATTACATTATTCAATAGCAAAACCAGAAGTACTGATACTCGCTGTGAACTATTTCATGTCCATTTTAGGGAACTTACTGATACTGAAATCATCGGCTACTTGGAAAAAGAACAACCGTTTAATTGTGCCGGCAGTTTTAAAAGTGAAGGCTTAGGGATCACATTATTTGAAAAACTAGATGGCAAAGACCCCAATACATTAGTTGGTCTGCCATTAATCACCCTGACTGAAATGCTTACCCGTCAGGGGGTAAACCCCCTGACGGCACATTATTAAACAAATGATTATTGCATTACATTTGTCGCAATTTTTTTAAACATTGTCGTAATGCCGTATCCATTGGTGCTTCGAAACGCATCGTTTCACCGGTTGATGGATGCGTAAACTTCAGTGAACTGGCATGCAGAAACAGCCGGTTGATCCCTGTTTCTGCAAGCTGCCCGTCAAACGCTTTGTCACCATAGCGATCATCAAATGCTATCGGATGCCCCGCATACAGAGTATGTACACGGATTTGGTGGGTACGCCCGGTTACTGGGCTGGCCCGCACTAATGTAGCAAACTCGTAACGTTCTTCCACCTTAAAACGCGTTTCAGAAGGTTTACCTTCGCTGCTGACCTTAACGACCCTTTCACCACTTTGCAGAAGATTCTTTAACAAAGGTGCCTGTACGACTTTGCAATGAGACTGCCACTGCCCACGCACCAAAGCCAGATAATCTTTCTGCATTTGCTTCAGGCGTAATTGTTCATGCAGTGAACGTAAAGCAGAACGTTTTTTCGCAACCAGCAAAACCCCGGAAGTATCACGGTCAAGACGGTGTACCAGCTCAAGAAAGCGAGCTTCGGGACGTAATGCCCGTAATCCTTCAATAACACCGAAACTTAACCCGCTCCCACCATGCACGGCAGTTCCTGAAGGCTTATTTATGACCAATATATAATCATCTTCATAAAGAATACATTCTGCCAACGCGGCAACTTTATCCAACTTGGCAGAAACAGGAGCCTCCTGTTTTTCCGCCACTCTGACAGGCGGAATTCTGACAACATCGTTTGCTGTCAATTTATATTCAGGCTTGATTCTTCCTTTATTGACTCTAACTTCACCTTTACGCAAGATCCGGTAGATCATGCTTTTAGGTACACCTTTTAATCGAGCCAGCAAAAAATTATCAATTCTCTGGCCGGCCTCATCGTCATCAATAGTGACAAACTGTACAACTTGATTATTTGTTTTCATGGGCGCAATTTTAATTATCCCGCAAACAGAGTGCTACTCATTTTTAAATCATGTATAAATAATATCCACATTTTTATTCTTTATTATTAAATTGCCTTAGAATAAAGGCTAAAGATTAACAACTTATCACTATTTCATGATAAAAAACTCTTAAAGAGATAAAGTCACCTTGCTATCACCCCAATAGCAATGGAATAATGCTTTCCGGCCACGATTTACTAAACTATGAATGGCAGATTGAAATTGTTTGTTATCTGTTTGTTTGAACAAAAACGCAGCAATGGCGTAAGACGTAATGTTTAATCAAACAATTTATGGGCTGTGAGTTGCTACTTACTGGATTGGGTAAAACCTGTACTAATTTATTACAGTATCTCCCAACAAAGAGTGCTGCGTTTCTTACAATGAAAGAAATGAAATTCAGGCTCGCCGACATTTAGGCGCCTCTATACAACCGATAGCCGTGAGGCTGACGGTTTTGTAAAAGACACGAGGCCATCGGTTTCCAGTAAATGCTCCTCTTTTTACTCATGGCTCTATACTAATGTAAAAAATAATGAGTAAGTTAGAATGAAAAGAATGTTAATCAACGCAACCCAGCAGGAAGAGTTGCGTGTTGCCCTTGTTGACGGGCAACGTCTTTATGATCTGGATATTGAGAGTCCTGGACACGAGCAAAAAAAGGCCAATATCTATAAAGGTAAAATTACACGGATTGAACCCAGCCTTGAAGCCGCATTTGTTGATTATGGTGCAGAGCGACATGGCTTCCTGCCTATAAAAGAAATTGCCCGTGAATATTTCCCAAATAATTACCATGCCCATGGCCGTCCTAACATTAAGGATATCCTTAAAGAAGGTCAGGAAGTCATCGTTCAGGTAGATAAAGAAGAACGAGGCAATAAAGGTGCTGCTTTAACGACCTTTATCAGTTTGGCAGGTAGTTATCTGGTTCTGATGCCGAATAATCCGCGAGCTGGCGGTATTTCACGCCGTATCGAAGGTGATGATCGTATCGAATTAAAAGAAGCTCTCTCTTCCCTTGATGTACCCGAAGGTATGGGGCTTATCGTTCGTACCGCTGGTGTCGGCAAATCCGCAGAAGCCCTTCAGGGTGATCTGAATTTTCGTCTGAAACACTGGGAAGCCATCAAAAAAGCGGCCAACAGCCATCCGGCTCCTTTTTTGATTCATCAGGAAAGTAACGTTATTGTACGCGCTTTTCGTGATTACCTGCGTCCCGACATTGGTGAGATTCTCATCGATAATCCGAAAATTCTTGATTTGGCACGCCAGCACATCACTGCCCTCGGTCGCCCCGATTTTGCCAGCAAAATTAAACTGTATAATGGTGAAGTCCCGCTGTTCAGCCACTACCAGATCGAATCGCAGATTGAATCTGCTTTCCAGCGCGAAGTAAGATTGCCTTCCGGTGGCTCTGTTGTCATTGATACTACTGAAGCCCTGACTGCAATTGATATCAACTCATCCCGTGCAACCCGTGGCGGCGATATTGAAGAAACTGCCTTTAATACGAATCTGGAAGCCGCAGATGAGATTGCCCGTCAGTTACGCCTGCGTGACCTTGGTGGTCTGATTGTTATCGACTTTATCGATATGACACCAGTACGTCATCAGCGCGAGGTTGAAAACCGCCTGCGTGATGCAGTACGTCAGGATCGCGCCCGTATTCAGATTGGCCGCATTTCCCGTTTTGGCTTACTGGAAATGTCACGCCAGCGTTTAAGCCCATCTCTGGGTGAATCCAGCCACCATGTTTGCCCTCGTTGTAGCGGCACAGGAACCATTCGTGATAATGAGTCACTTTCTCTGTCCATTCTTCGCCTGATAGAAGAAGAAGCCCTGAAAGAAAATACTCATCAGGTTCATGCGATTGTTCCTGTACAGATTGCTTCCTATCTGTTGAATGAAAAACGTAAAGCTGTCAGTGCGATTGAACACCGTCAGGGTGGCGTTAGTATTGTTATCGTGCCAAACGATCAAATGCAGACACCGCATTTCTCCGTTTTACGAGTGCGTAAAGGCGAAGAAATCTCGGCCCTGAGCTATCAGTTGCCACAGATTCATGAAACAGAAATGGCAAATATTCAGGAAGATGTTCAGCATGAACGTAAACGTCCTGAACAGCCCGCTATTTCCACTTTTGATTTGCCTGCTGAAGCTCCAGCTCCTGCCGCAGCAAAAGCAAAAGAGAAAAAAGTCGCAGCCAAAGCAAATAGTCATCAAAAAGCAGAAAAACTTGGCCTATTCAGCCGCTTCTTAAATGCCCTGAAAAAAGTATTCAGCAACGAAGAAGAGAAGCAGCCTCAGGAAAAAGCCAAGAGACCTTCTGGCAATGATGGACGTCGTTCATCAGATCGCCGTAATCCACGCCGCCAAAACCCACGTCGTGAGCGTAACGAGAATGAAAATCGTAACAATCGCGAGCGTGATGAGCAGCGTAAAGGTCGTAATGCTCAGGCGAAAAATAACGCTCAGGATAATACTGCGGTAGATAACGAGGCGCGTGAGGCTCAGCAGCAACAGCGCCGCGAGCAGCGTGCAGAACGCCAACGTCGCCGTCAGGAAGAAAAACGCCAGCAACAATTGGAAAGTAAGGTTCAGCAGGCAATTAAACCCGAAGTTCCGGAAGAAGAAATCGAGGAACGTCAACCTGTTATACCTCGACGCCAGCGTCGCCAGCTTGAGCAAAAAATTCGTATTACAGATAGTGTGAAAGAAGAAACAACTATTGCAGCACTTCCGGTAGTTACATCTGATTCTGCACCTGTAATCGCGGAAAAAGAGAAAAGAGCTTCTGTTCCAGCTGTTATCAATACAGAAACTGAAGCAACAACTCAACCTGCCGCGGCAAATGAATCTATCGTTCAGGATACTGCTGAACAAAACGCTGCTATGTCTGATTCTCAACAAAACGGTTCTCAGCAAAATAACGAACAGCAAGATAACATCATGCCACGTCGTTCCCGCCGTTCACCGCGTCATTTGCGGGTCAGTGGGCAACGCCGTCGTCGTTATCGCGATGAGCGCAATCTGACTCAGTCTCCGGTACCTCTGGCAATCGCGGTAGCCTCACCTGAGTTAGCATCCGGTAAAGTCTGGGTTCGTTACCCGGTCACACCAGTGGCTACAACTTCTGAGCCAGAACTCTCTGTAATTGAAGAAGCAGCATCGGAACAAGCGGTTGAAATGATGCCAGTACCTGTTGCTGCAAAAACTGCTGAACCAGCACCTATTTTTGCAGAAACTAAAGCTACAGAACAAACCGCTGTTACTTATGAAACTGCGAAACCTGAATCAGTGAACCCATCTACAGTTGAATCAATTGTTGAGTCGGTTTCTGGGCAGACTAATGAGCCTGTTCAAGAAACTACCAAGTCTGTTGTCAGCCATGAGGTTTCAAATCAGGCTGAAACTGCACCTAACACAGTGCAATATGACTCTGAGGAAAAAGTTGCTCACGTAGTAGAACCTATCATTGTGGACTCTATCGCTGAACAGGAACATCATGAAGAACAGCCGACTGTCGCAACGGAAGTATGCTCTCAGACAGCAGAAGTTAAAGCGAAAGAGACAAAAGCTACTGAGTCTCAGGTTATCGTGGCAAAAAATCATCACTCTTACTCCCCAATGACTAAGGCTCCGGCACCGGACATGGCTGCACAGCCAGTCATTATTAGTGAATGGGAGCGCCCTGCTCATCCATTTAAAGGGAAAGGTGGTGCGGGTGGTCATTCTGCAACAAGTGTCGCAACATCCGGTATGTCAAAACCACAAATATTTGAGTAATTACGTATTGTAATTTCATATAAAATCAAATGGCTCCTGTTCTCAGGGGCCATTTTTATCTCTCACGCCACAAACATTTCACAAAAGCCAGTCTGTTTCATTTCCTTTGCTCACTGATTCCAATAAACTCAGATAATTATCATTTAAAGCGGTGAATTATTATGAGTGAAGTCACATCTATGAGGCCCTGGTTAATTTTTGGTGCCGGTAAAGGTATCGGACGCCATCTGGTTAATATCGCGCTAGAACAAAATCGTCCTGTTACCGCATTGATCCGTAATGAAGAGCAGGCAGCAATACTGAGTTCAATAGGCGTAAACGTAATACAGGGTGATGCCTGTGACAGCAGAAGCATAGAAAAAGTGATTGAGCATGCCGGAGAAAATCCGATTGTTTTTTCAACTATTGGGGGCGGTAATTCAGACCATATTGGTAATATGGCCATTATAGATGCACTGGAAAAGGCTCAGATCTCACGAATGCTTTTGGTTACATCCATCGGATGTGGAGATAGCTGGCATACTTTATCACCACGAGCCAAATCATTATTCGGTCAGTCTGCCCGACTTAAATCGCTGGCAGAAAGCTACCTGCAAACCAGTAGATTAGATTTTACTATTATTCGTCCGGGAGGGTTGACTGATCAGGCTGGCACAGGTCATTGTCAGCGTTATCAGGGAGAAGTTCACGGTATGGTAAGCCGCAAAGATGTCGCTCAGCAATTAAATCAAATGTCTGAGGATAAAGGGACTTACTCCCAGATTTATGCTCTGGTTGACCCTGAATTAAAGCCTAACTGGAACTGATAAAGTAACCACGCCTGATGGCGTGGTTAACATAATACCTTATTTTACTCCGCCATCCATTGCTTTGAGCTTTTTAGATAATTCCCGGCGTTCCTTAGATAGCTCAGCATTTTTGATGATATATTCATCAACCCGTTCTTCATAGTCACTGCGCATATGGGCAATTATTCCCTGAATATCTTCAACTGACATTCCCGGTTTAATGTAATCACTGAGATTATCCAGCAACAATACACGTTTTTGGTTGTCACGGACCTTTTTCTCGTTGTCTACAATCTCACGCTGTAATTTATTTTTTCGACGGAAGATACGTACAAACTCTAAGACATTATGGAATGTTGGTTTATTCGCGTTGTCCATTTTTCACACCTTTACTTAATCAGAATGATAATTTTTTATGCTGATTACACAATACAATTTCAGGCAATATATAAACAAGCTAGTTTCGATGATATTTAAATATTTTTTTAATTTATTTCACCTACTTTAACCGACGATACATTCCTTGTGCTTGCGGTGATGTCAGCTTATACCCCATTTTTTCATAAAATTCGGGTTTATCGGCAATCAAGGAAACATAAGAACCCGGCAAAGCCTGAGTTTCCAGCCAGGCATCAATCCGATTCATTACTGCCTTCCCTAACCCTTTGCTCTGATAGTCAGGGTCAATCATGATATCTACTATTTCAAAGAAGCAGGCTCCATCACCAATAACTCTTCCCATACCGATCAATTTCCCTTCATCACATAAACAAATAGAAAACAATGAATTGGGTAATCCTTTTTCGGCCGCTTCAATGGATTTAGCCGATAAGCCTGCCCGTTCACGCAGCTTGATATATTCCTGCGCCGTTGGAAGCACTTCGGTAACTTCTATCATTACTTTCATTCTCCATATTATTCGAGTATTCAGATTGTTTCAGATATGGTTTACCATATCGTCCAACCAATAGACAACAGATGCAGAATTACCTTGAGTAACGATAAAAACCCCACTTTCTATTTTCATGATTATGAAACCTTTGGCATACATCCTGCCTTAGATCGCCCTGCACAGTTTGCAGGCGTTCGAACTGATAGTGATTTTAATATCATTGAAGAACCTCTAGTGGTGTACTGCGCTCCGGCTGATGATTATCTGCCTGAGCCTGAAGCTGTCATGATCACGGGAATTACGCCCCAGCTGGCCCTGAAAAAAGGTGTGAATGAGGCAGAGTTTACACGCCTGATCCACACTGAATTCAGCAAACCCAATACCTGTATCCTCGGATATAACAATATCCGCTTTGATGATGAAGTCAGCCGCAATATTTTTTATCGCAATTTTTATGATCCCTATGCCTACAGCTGGCAAAAAGGTAATTCTCGCTGGGATCTGCTTGATGTGTTGCGCGCCTGCTACGCCCTGCGTCCGGAAGGCATTATCTGGCCGGAAAATGATGATGGATTACCCAGTTTTAAGCTGGAACAACTGACAAAAGCGAATGGAATCGAGCATACTCATGCGCACGATGCCATGTCAGATGTTTACGCGACTATTGCTATGGCGAAGCTGGTTAAAGCAGCACAACCTAAATTGTTTGATTATTTTTTCCAGCTAAGAAATAAGCAGAAAGTCAGCAATCAGATTGATATTCCACAAATGAAACCTCTGGTGCATGTATCAGGCATGTTCGGATCTTTACGCAGTAATATCAGCCTGATAGCGCCTTTAGCATGGCACCCGACAAACAGAAATGCCGTTATTATGTGCGATTTAGCTGGGGATATTTCGCCTCTGCTGGAACTGGATGCTAATGAATTACGTGAGCGTTTGTATACCCGCCGGGATAAATTGCAGCCAGATCAGTCTCCTGTTCCCATCAAACTAGTGCACATCAATAAATGTCCGATCATTGCGCCTGAAAATACTCTGCGGCCACAGGATGCTGAGCGAGTTGGGCTTGATCGTAATCAGTGCGCACAAAACCTGACTATCTTACGTAACAACCCACAAATCCGTGAAAAAATAGTCGAATTATTTTCCCAACCAGAAGAATTTCCTGAATCTGATAATGTTGATGCCAAACTATATAGTGGCTTCTTCAGCGATGCAGATAAAACAGCGATGGAAATTATTCGTGAAACTACACCTCAAAATCTGCCTGCTTTGGATTTAACATTTCAGGATCCTCGCATTAAGGCTCTCCTATTCCGTTATCGTGCCAGAAATTATCCGGCAACATTGGATTATGGTGAACAACAGCGTTGGTTACAGCATCGCCGGGAAATATTCACTCAGGAAAATATCACTCAATACTTTGCAAATATTGAGCGTCTTTTTATTGAACATCAGTCTGATGAAGAGAAGTGCCGTCAGTTAAAAGCATTAATAGACTATGCAGTTCAATTAGCTGAGTAAATTTAAATCAGCACAGAAAAAGACAAGATTTTGTCTTTTTCTGTCTTTATCCAGCCGTTATCCATTATTCTGACCATGTTGGTGAGTAGAACAATTATCAGGACATTGTTCTCCCTGCACTTCCCCCCAATTTTTTAATTTAGATGTTTTACCAATACCCGGATTCAAACTGTTAGTAGGATCATTCATTTGATAAAACTGCTTAAGTTGGGGTTTAGCTTTATACAGATGACCAACATTATGTTCAGCAGGATATTCGGCTCCTCTCTGATTTAAGATTTCCAGCATTTTCTCTTTCAGTGCCTTAATATCCCTACCTTTTTTGACAATATAATCCTGATGAAATACATGACACATAAAGTGCCCATAATATAAACGATGAACTAGTGCTTCATTAATTTCTGATGGCAGATGCTCAAACCACTCCTGATCATTACGCCGCAGAGCAATATCTAACGCCAGAATATCCTCCACTTCATCACTGTGTACTGCCTGATACCGGATTGCTGCTCCTGCTGCCGCAAAGCGATGTAAAAACGCTTTAGCTCCTTCTTCCGGCGTACAAGAAAAATAATCTCCGTCAGCCTGTTTGAAATAATTTTCCAGCCATTCACTGGCTTCTTTTATTCCATCACCAGACATTTTAAGCATCAAGTGATGTTCAAAACGGTCACGATAAGTTTTAAGTCGTGTTGGTAAGTATGAAGGCAGTAAGCCACTTAACCACTGCATTACGCGATCTATTAAATGGGGAGGCAGAAAAGGAATTTTTCCGAATATGGCATCCAGTCGTCCCTTTATACTGAAAAACATCGGCATTTTATCTGTACCGAGTTTATCAATCATAACAAAAGTGTCTTTACCATAAATTTCAGCAATATCAAAAATATCCCGATGCATGTACTCACCAGCAACCGGCAAGTGTTTAAAATTCGATAAAATATGTCTGCGTAATTCGGTCAAAACTTCTGGCTGATTAGTGCCGATATAGAATACCTGAGTATGTGACTCTGCCGGAAAGGTATCTAATCGCACGGCAAAAACAACGAGTTTCCCGGCACATCCGGAAGTTTCAAATAATCTGCGCTCATCAGCATTAAAGCGCGATGGAGTATCCGCCTCAATATCACGAACACGATGAGCATATTCATGATCAGAAGCCACTCTGCTATTTTGTTGAATATCTTCCGCACGGTAGCGCCGCTCTTCCAGACAGGTCAGAATATCTTCCGGTGAGTCCCCCAGAGCTATGCCTAAGTGATTAATAAGTTCAGCTTCACCTTTCTCATTCACTCGCCCATATAAGGCCATTTCTGTATAAGCAGGGCCACGTTGCACCAGAGAGCCACCAGAATTATTACAAATTCCCCCTATAACCGATGCGCCAATGCAGGAGGAACCAATGACTGAATGCGGTTCACGCGCCAAAGGTTTTAGCACTTTTTCTAAATGCCATAATGTACTGCCCGGAAAAGCAATGACTTGATTGGCAGATTCAAGAAACTGTATCTTATCCATTCTCAGTGTGCTGATAATGATAATATCGCGATCATAATCATCACCATTGGGGGTAGAACCTTCGGTTAACCCTGTATTCGCCGCCTGCATTAAAATAATTTTGTCTGCGTCTACACATGCCTTGAAAACTTTCCATTGCTCCAGCAATGAGCCTGGTGAGACAACAGCAAGAGCACTTCCTTGCCCAGAACGGAAGCCTGTGCGATAACGCTCTGTTTTCTGTGGTTCGGTGAGAATATGAGCACTACCCACAATGTGGGTAAGAGTTGCTAGGAGTTGCTGATTTTGTGGGGTATTAGCATCATTCATAATGGTTTTCTTACCTTATACAGAGCCCGATGGATATATTGGTGACGAAATTAGCAAAGGATGAAGCTCAATCTATTATTGTGACTTTTTAATTTATTATCCATAAAAAAACAGCACCTGACGGGTGCTGTTTCGGAAGAGTTATATAGCAGTGTATCTTATACAGGCTCACTGAATTGTGGCATAGGCTGACGGAAACTACGGGTCAGGAAGAACATATAAAGCAGACCTACTCCCCCCCAAATCAAACCTAACTCCATAGAGCTGGCTTCCAGATTCATCCACAATACACCCACTGTTCCTGCACCAAACAGAGGCAGAAGCAGGAAATTGATAGTATCTTTCAACGTGGTATTACGGCGTTCACGAACATAGAATTGAGCAATTACCGACAAATTCACGAAAGTAAATGCAACCAATGCTCCGAAATTGATCAGTGCTGTTGCCGTGACTAAGTCTAAAAATCCGCTTGATAGTGCAACAATTCCGACCAGAATAACGTTGATTGAAGGCGTGCGCCATTTTGGATGGACATAAGCAAAAACTTTCTCTGGCAGTACGCCATCACGACCCATCACATAGAGCAATCGAGCCACACCTGCATGCGCAGCCATACCGGAAGCCATTACTGTGACGCAGGAGAAGACCAGAATAATAGCCTGGAATAATGCCCCAGCGACAAACAGCATAATTTCTGGCTGAGATTCATCCGGGTTTTGAAACCGGGATACATCAGGGAAATAGAGCTGCAGGAAATAAGATACCGCAATAAAGATAACACCACCGATTAATGCAGTAAGGAAAATCGCTTTAGGGATCACCTTGCCCGCATTAGGCGTTTCTTCAGACAAAGACGTAATGCCATCAAAACCAAGGAATGAGAAGCAGAGTATCGTTGCCCCTGTAATCATTGGAATTAATTGTGCTTCTTCTGATGTAAATGGTCGGGCACTCCATAATGTGCCTGCACCTTCACCGTTATATATGCCGTGCATTAACAAACCGACGAACACCACCATAACAGCAATCTGTACTACAACAATAAGACCGTTAAGATTGGCAACAACATTAATGCCACTCAAGTTGAAAACGGTCATTAACACCGCCAGACCCACTACGAAAACCCACGGATCAATGCCGGGGAAAATAGCCTGAAGGTAAATTTTTGCCAGCAGAATGTTGATCATCGGCATAAGCAGATAATCCAACAAAGATGACCAACCTACCATAAACCCAAGATGGGGATTCATTGATTTTTGTACGTAAGTGTAGGCAGAACCTGCTGACGGGAATCTTTTTACCAGTTTCCCATAGCTCAAAGCTGTAAATAAAATAGCAATCAACGCAATAGCATAAGATGTTGCAACATGCCCATCCGTCAATTTGGAAACAATACCGAAGGTGTCAAAAATAGTCATCGGCTGCATATAAGCAAGGCCCATCATGACTACCTGAAATAAGGTCAGTGTTCTTCTCAGCTGAACACGATTACTGGCACTTGCCTGAACAGTACCGAGAGTAGCAGTAGGATTATGCGACATGAGCGAAACCTCCCATAACTTCGATCTGGGCATTACTACAACTACTTAATCGATAGTTACTGGGTAGACTTCGCATCTGTCTATAAACAGAAAAGAAAGAAAAGGTGGGAGATAACGAATTAACTGAGGACCATGCCCCATAGTCATCGTTGCAGCAGCTAGCGCCGATTGGCACAAGTGCAAAAGCGAATAATTGCTCCATAATTACGTTCCTCAGTACAGCAGCCTTTTTAATAGTCGCCGCTTATGGTCAGTATCGATCCGGAAAATATCCGGCCTCTCGGTGTTGTAAAAAATAACTCAATGCAAAAAAAATAACTGATGCATAATTACACATCAGTTATTTTTAGTGGGCGGCATTTTGCACTTCAAGTTCAGAAATAGCAAGACCCATCACACTAAAAATTCATTATTTTTTACAATACTAAAGAGCCTACATAAACTGCTTCTTACCGAAAGAATTCATGAAGGTAATGCTAGCCTATCCACTGATAGAGATTTGATAAACTTGTAGCATAAAAGTAAATTATTGGCTATTTAATTATGAATGGTATGAAATGAAAAGTCTGCTCTTAATCATAATTCTGATAAAGAGCAGACTTAATATTGATTTAAGCGTTAATTATAATGACTTTAATTAATAATAAATTAAATGTTCATTAGAAGTCATAGTTAACGCCGACTTGGTAACGGCGGCCATCAAGGGTTGAGCCGTGCACTTCATTAGTCACTTGTTTATCAAATACGTTGTAAACGCCACCTAATACACGTACGTTCTTCATGATGCTATAAGTCGCACCCATATCAACAAAAGCATAAGAAGGTGTACCGCTATTCATTGATGAGCGATATAGATAATTCTTCGTTTTTCCACGGAAATTGAAACGTGCCCATGTTTCCATTTCTGGTAGTGTCTGCCAGCTTAAGGTTGCATTAGCCATATGCGTAGGCATCTTATTCAATGGCTGACCTTTGAAATCTCCTGTCTTCTGCTTAGAGTAGGAATAGGTATAGTTTGCTGCCAATGATAAGTTTTCTACGATATCCCAGTTCAGGGTAGTTTCGATACCACGAATGTTGGCTTTATCGACGTTTATGTTCTGACTGACAAAATCATAGCCATCCTTACCAATTGATTTACATGTGGCTTTATCGTTACAAAGGCGGAACTCTGTGATTTTATCTTTGAAGTCTGTATTAAAGACTGTAACGCCGATATTGAGGCCATCTTGGTTATTCCAGATAACACCAATTTCTTCATTAACGCTTTTCTCTGGTTTCAGGGATGGATTGCTTTCAATCACACCTTTCAATTTCCTTCCCCCAGTTCCGTGCAACCAATTAGGAGCAACCTGACGTAATTCAGGTGAACGATAACCCGTTGTGACACCACCTTTAATGGTCCATTGTTCATCAGCATGCCAGATGCCGTATAAACGAGGGGTGACATGGGCTCCAAAAAGTTGATCTTTATCCAGACGCGCACCTGCTGTCAGGGAGAAATCGTTGGTGATTTGCCATTCATCTTCAGTAAATAATGCCCAGCTCCAGCGGGTAATATTATTTATCCCTTTTTCCGCCATCTTTTTATTTTCGCGATCAGTCAGATCTTCATAACGATACTGCCCACCGACACTTAATGTATTATCACCTAAATTAAATGTAGTCTGATTGCTAAACATCGTATCCGCGTATTTCATCATACGTTCAGGGTTTTTCGACTCATCCCGCTGAATATAAGATGTCATTGTACCGAAGTCATAGATACCATTATGTGTTATCGAATAATTATTACGTTTATAGCGGCTGATATCATCTGATTTAGCATCTTCTGGACTTGTTTTACCAATCGTCGAGTCACGGTCCTGTTCATAACGACCGGCTTCAAACTCAAAGCTATTTTGTTCATCAGGTGTTAAAGACAAGGCTACCGAGCCATTACGCATTTCTTGCTTTTTATAACCGCTGATAAACTTATCTTCATTACGATGAGAGAATAAACCCGTCGCCTTTACTCCCAGTAGACCATCAATCAATGGCCCTGCCACATACGCACTGGTTTGATAGCTATTACCTGATTTTTTACGCTCGGTCAGGGTGGTATCTGCACGTAAGCTACCGTTCCATTCTTTATGTACTTTACGGGTAATGATATTGATAACACCACCCATGGCATCAGAACCATAAAGGGAAGACATTGGCCCACGGACAACTTCAACGCGCTCAATGGATGCTAATGGCGGCAACCAGCCCTGCTCAATACCAGCACCATCACTGTTTGGCCGAGTACGACGGGTGTCAACACGCTTACCATCGACCAGAATCATAGTATATTTTGATGACATACCACGAATACTGATATCACTGCCACTTCCACCACCAGTAACCATAACTCCCGGCACATCTTTCAGTGCATCCGTTACATCACGGTAGGCTTTGGTTTCCAATTGTTCACGGCTGACCACTGAAATAGAAGCTGGCGCATCTTCAATTTTTTGTTGGAAGCCTGAAGCAGTAGTAACAATAATTTTATCTTCGCCATTATTCGCCGCATTAGCAGCTAAAACAGCACTAGATGAAATCGCAGCAATAATACCTAAGACGACTTTTTTCTTTGCAAAAACGACCATTCCCGATTCTCCAAAAGGTAGAATAGAACAATTTAATTAATCTGGATAATCGACATAAACTCAAAGTGCAGGGATAAGCACTCTTATCCCCACCAGTGTTATTTTTATTTACTCTACGGTTTTAATAAAACAGTTTATGCTCTTTATTATTTTAGCTGGCCAAATCCGTTACAAGGCCATCAATTAATACTTGAGGCACTCCCTGAGAACAATGCTCTATCCGCCCCTTGACACCATATACCTGAGCCAGACTATCAGGTGTAATGACCTGTTCTGGTAAACCCTCAGAAATTAATTCACCCTTTTTTAACATTAATATATGGTCACCATGACGCAGCGCAATATTAATATCGTGTACAACAACCACGGTAATAATATTCCGGCGACGTGTTTCACGTGCGACCAAATCCATAACGTGATACTGGTAATTTAAATCCAGTGCACTTAATGGTTCATCTAATAATAATAATGTCGGCTTTCTGATTAATGATTGTGCCAAACCGACCAATTGTTTTTGTCCACCTGATAATTGATCTAAATAGCTTAAAGCTAAATGTTCAATACCAAGCTGACGTAACAGTGCCATAACTTCCTGTTCGCATTGGTCACCACTTGTCCCACCTGATGCGCGCTGGGCAACAATAACAGATTCCAGTACATGTAGATGGACACCCGCAGGCAATGACTGAGGCAAATAAACAACATTCTGCGCACGTTGGGCAAAATTCATTTGCATCAAATCCTGCCCATCCAGTAACAAAGCACCATTAGCCTTATTTAGACCAGCCAGTGAACGCAATAATGTTGACTTGCCGCTACCATTCGGCCCGAGTAATACGGTGATTTTACCCCGAGGCAATGGGTTAGCATCCAGATTTTCAATAACTGGATGTTTTGGATAACCAGCCGTAAACCGGCTTATTTTTAACCCTTGGCTCATACACTTCCCCTATGGCGTAAAACGATGCTCAGGAAGAAAGGCACACCCACCAAAGATGTCACAATGCCTACAGGTATGATGACCCCGGGGATTAAATTCTTGGATGCAATCGATGCTATCGATAATACTAGTGCACCAATTAATGCACTTGCAGGTAAATAAAAGCGGTGATCTTCACCAAACATCAATCTGGCAATATGAGGAGCAATCAGACCAATAAAGGCAATCGGCCCGACAAATGCCACCGCTAGCGCAGTCAAGATACTGATACGTAACAGCGTTCCCAGACGAAGACGACGGATATTGATACCAAAGCTGGTCGCCCTATCTTCACCTAAACGTAATGCAGTCAGTTTCCAGGAGTTCATCATAGAAACAGGCATAAGGGTCAAGAGCACCAGCAACATAACACCCAGTTTTAACCACGTTGCTTTTGAAAGGCTGCCCATCGTCCAGAAAACCAGCCCCTGCAACGTATCTTCCGTGGCAATAAACTGCATCATGGAAACCAGCGCATTGAAGGTAAAGACCATAGCAATACCAAAGAGCACCACGCCAGAAGTTGCAACTTTTGTCCAGCGCGTAATGCCATCAAGCATCAAAGCAGCTAACAACGCAAAAATAAAAGCATTTGCAGAAATAAGCCACTGATCAGGTATGCCTGGAATACCAATACCCAGTACGATTGCCAATGCCGCACCAAAAGAGGCGGCATTGGAAACACCCAGAGTAAACGGGCTGGCCAGCGGGTTATTCAAAATAGTTTGCATTTCTGCACCCGCCAGGCCCAATGATAAACCAACCACTACCGCCATCAAGGCATAAGGTAATCGGATATCCCAGACAATTACCCGGGTTCCTGCATCGACACTCTCCGGTGAAACCAGAGTCTGCCAGAGAGCTGATAAAGATAACCCTGATGGCCCCATTGTAAAATCTAATACTAAAGAGACGCCGATAACCAAAATTAGCAAAAACATCCATGCAATACGTCGATGCAGGATATGACGATAGTGTGCTTTGATATCACACTCGTTCTGCTGTTTCATCATTGGCATAGGCTCGGTAGTGACACTCATTTCTATTACCTGTTACTGCTTATTTTTCACTGACCCAATATGTGCCTGCTGGTTCTACTGCCAGGAACTTAGTGTGAAGCTCTTTTAATGTCTGCTGTGGATCTAAATCAGCAAATTGTTCTGGATAAAACCACTTAGCAAAAACTTGTGTCACTACAACGTTATAAGGTGAATTGTAGTAATGGTGCCAGATAGCATGAGTACGGCCTTCTTTTACTGCGGTCAGGGTATTGATACCTCTGCGCTCTGTCATCGCTTTCAAACCAGCGAGGGCAGTTTCCGGGGAGGTCTGAGCACCCATCTGGATACCTTCACCTTTCTCACCGGGATCCTGAGCACCGCTGGCAATATAGATATAAGGATCAGCCGTAATCACTTTTTCCAGATTCATAGTACCCAATGGTACTGGCAGAACCTCTTTAGCAATATTTTTACCGCCTGCAAGGTCAATGAAATTACCCATGTTGCCATTGCCCGCAGTACCACAACAGTCTTCGATAGAACCTGCTCTCAGTTCAATAAAGACTGACGGTTTCTGCTCTGCCGGAATACGGCTGGTAATATCAGTGACCAGTTTCTGATTCTTTTCATAAAAATCAGCATAAGCGTTTGCCTGCTCCTCACGGTGCAGTACTTTACCCAGCATGCGAATGCTCGGCAGAGTGTTTTTCAGTGGATCATTACGGAAATCGACAAAAACAACAGGAACGCCTGCTTTTTCTAATTGTTTAACCAGTTCGCTGTGTTTGCCCGGGCCATGACCGGATAAACCAAAAATAGCCACATCGGGATTAAGAGTCAGTACTTTTTCAGAACTGACCGTATCGGCAGTGGTGTTGCCTATCAGGGGAATATCATCAATTTCAGGGAATTTTGCTTTGTAGATAGAGTAGGTTTGTGGATCAAGCTTGCGGAAATCACCCTGCCAGCCAACAATACGCGCCAGAGGTTTATCTCCTTCTAACACTGCGACTGAATGGAATAAACGGCCTTCACCCAATAGGATACGGTTCACCTTTGCAGGCACTTCTACAGTACGCCCAGCAACATCAGTGACTGTTTCAGCCCATGCAAAACTGGTCATCATCGCAGAGCTTGCCAATAAGCTGATACTCGCGCCTTTCACGACTGTCTGAAATCCAAACTTCACTTTAGTTAGCCTCTTCAAGCAATAATTTTGCCGTTAACAATAAAGCAAATAAGAATACTTATCAATGCGATTGATTCGGTATATCCGAAATTTAATGACGATAATTTTGCTTTAAATCCATGAAAAATAAAAACTGCCGATTCCATCACAGAACAGGCAGTTGTTTGCAAAATAAAAACAATAATGTCTTAATTAATAAATATCATTTTATCAAATTATTATTAACATTTTATTCATGGTATGTATGCTTTATCGCCGGAAAGTCCATCTCATTGTATTTGACGAAACGTGTTTTATTTTTCAGTTTATAGCCAAACCAAATGAGCAAGAATAACGGAATACCAATATAAGTCGCCGTAACACCGTACCAGTCTATCGTATCCTGTAAAAATGCCTGATAGTTCTGGCCTAAGGTGATCAACAGACACAACGCAAAGGCAAAAATCGGCCCGACAGGGAAAAAGCCGGAGACATAGGGCAGTTCGTTGATATTACGCCCCTGAGCAACATACCCTTTACGGAAACGATAATGGCTTATTGCAATACCAAGCCATGCAATAAATCCGGTCATGCCCGAGGTATTCAACAGCCATAGATACACTGTCTGGTTACCGAACATGGAGCTTAGAAAGCATAATCCTGCAACCACAGTTGTGGCATAAAGTGCATTACGAGGAACACCGCCTTTTGACAAATGTCCAAAAATCTTAGGCGCCTTACCTTCCCGTGCCAATGTAAATAACATGCGGGTAGAAGCATACATTCCTGAGTTTCCGGCAGAAAGAACAGCGGTTAAGATCACTGCGTTCATTACCGCGGCGGCTGACAACAGACCTGCGTTTTCAAAAACCAGCGTGAAAGGGCTGACACTGATGTCTTTTACGCCATTTCTTAACAAACTTGGGTCAGTATAAGGAATGATCAGGCTAATGATTAGAATGGCGAATACATAGAATAATAAGATACGCCAGAATACTTTACGCACAGCACGGGGAATGTTTTTGGCAGGATCTTTTGATTCTCCGGCGGTAATCCCAATCAGTTCAGTCCCCTGAAATGAGAAACCGACAATCATGGCAACCCCAATCATGGCCGCAAACCCACCAGCAAATGGTGCCTCACCTATAGTCCAGTTATGCCACCCTGCCCCTTCTGCACCTTTCATAATACCGACGATCATTAAAATCCCGACGATAATGAAAACAATCACCGTAGAAACTTTAATCAAAGAGAACCAATATTCTGCCTCGCCGAAGCTTTTTACTGAGATGAAATTCAGCAGGAAAATCAGGCTGAGGAACAAGGCACTCCATATCCATCCCGGTGCATCCGGAAACCAGTACCCCATAACCAACTGGGCAGCGACAAGGTCAACCGCGATCGTAACAGCCCAGTTATACCAGTAGTTCCAGCCCAATGCGAAACCAAAGCCTTCATCAACATACTTTGAGCCATAAGTGGAAAATGACCCTGAAACCGGCATGTAAGCAGCCAATTCACCCAGACTGGTCATCAGGAAATAGACCATCAGGCCGATCAGCGCATATGAAAGCAGGGCTCCACCGGGGCCAGCCTGTGAAATTGTTGCTCCGGAAGCAACAAATAGCCCCGTACCAATTGAACCGCCAATGGCTATCATCGCCATATGTCGTGCTTTTAGCTCACGACGCAGATTTTTGGGCGCCTGCTCCTGTGGCACGCTTTGTTCTTGAGACATTATATTCCTATATCATCGAGAATAATTTCTAATGCGGAATTGTAACAAATCCTCGTCCCCAGAATAGCGGCGATTGGCGGTTATAAGATACCTTCATGATCAGCCCTTAATTATAAGCTACACGATTATAGGTACATTAATTCTTTAATTTCATGGCATTGGCTCAGCATTACTGACAGTAGCTTAATAACTTTTGTAACGCATTGGATATATGTTTCTGTCGGTGATAAATAAGATAAAGAGTACGATAAAGATTTAGGCCCGGTATCACCAGTTCAACCAGTGTGCCGTTTTTCAGTTGTTCCCGGACAACCCGGCGTGACAGACAACTGATCCCCATACCATACTGAACTGCATGCTTAATTGCTTCCGAGTTCCCCAGCTCCATGGCAATATTGAATCTGGGCATTTGTGAAAAAAGTAACTGATCAAGCACTTCCCGTGTTCCTGAGCCTTTTTCTCTCAATATCCAGGGCGCTTTAATTAAATCTTCCAAAGTCAGATTGGAACGCACAAGCGGACTCTCTGGTGAGGAAAAAACAATCAGCTCATCTTTCATCCATGGCTGGGTAATTAAATCCGGGTTATGACACAACCCTTCAATAAATGCCAAATCGACCCGGAATTCGGCAACCGATTTAATGACATCTTCAGTATTGCTGATATGTAATTCCAGCGGCGTATCTGGATACTCCTTACGATATTTCGCCAGCATTTCAGGCAACATATAATTACCAATCGTGCTACTGGCTGCCAGTCGCAGTGCTCCCATTTCCAATTTAAAAAGCTGTTCCACCTCTCCAGTCTGCTCAAGCAGCGCCAGAGCTTTTGGGTAAAGCAAGCGACCATGTTCATTGGTAACCAGTCGTTTTCCAACCCTGTCAAAAAGCTGTACTCCCAATTGACCTTCAAGATCTGTCAGTGAAGCGCTCACCGCAGATTGTGATAAAGCTAATTGTTGAGAAGCCTGTGTCGTTGAACCACTTTTCAGAACTTCTGCAAAAATCTCCAGCTGTCTCAGAGTGATACGCATATGGCCTCGCGGGAAACATAAAAGTAAATTGAAATGATAAGATAACCTTGATTCTAGACACTATTACGCAACTTAACAAAAGTCATGTTCTATCTATCTTTTTTAATAATTAATAATATAAATATAATCAATTTTTACGATTAAACAATTTGCTATATGCTTATTCATAAAACATATAAGCGATATGAGCGACAACTATGTCTAAGAGTAAAACAGTGCCTGAAAATCAACTTAATAAAACGGGTACTATTCATTGTCATCCCTTACTACAACTCTTCCCCGGGCTGATACTAACAGCAATACTGACCGCCGCCGCCACCTATTTGAGCCAGCTCCCTCTACTCATTAATATGGGACTCAGTGTCCTGACTATCTCGATTATGATGGGAATTATTGTTGGGAATACGCTATATCCTTCATTGAAACCAATCTGTGGCAATGGAATTAATTTCACTAAACACTATCTGTTAAGAGCCGGTATCATTCTTTATGGTTTTCGACTGACATTCCAGCAGATAGCTGATGTTGGTATAGCCGGCATATTGATTGATGTTATTATGCTTTCTTCCACTTTCTTTATAGCGTTATGGCTCGGACGTGTTTTTTTCAAAATTGATAGTCAGACAGTCATGCTAATTGGAGCGGGTAGCAGCATCTGTGGTGCTGCCGCAATCATGGCTACTGAGCCTGTCGTGAAAGCCTCTGCCGACAAAGTCGCTGTTGCCATTTCTACCGTTGTGATATTCGGCACCCTTGCCATCTTTATTTATCCCTGGTTTTATCAACTCAACATTTATTACCAATGGTTTCCTTTCTCTCAGGTAGAGTTTGGTCTATTTTCTGGATCAACTATTCATGAAGTTGCCCAAGTCGTTGCCGTTGGTCACACACAAGGAAATGCAGCCGAAGACACTGCTGTTATCAGCAAAATGATCCGTGTCATGATGCTCGCGCCCTTTTTATTACTACTTTCGGGTTATCTTAGTCGGGTGAAATCTAAAAACTGTGTCAATGATCATGGAAAGTCGCCAATTACCATCCCATGGTTTGCCATCTTTTTTATTGTTATGGCAGCTTTCAACTCTTTCCATTTATTACCTGAGCCCATTGTCAGCTCTATCATAGCTATTGATACTATTCTGCTGGCAATGGCTATGGCTGCTTTAGGGTTAACAACACATATCAGTGCTATTCGTCAGGCCGGAACCAAGCCTATTTTGTTAGCCTTCCTTTTGTTTATCTGGCTAATGGTTGGAGGATTAATCATCAACAAAGGCATTCATCATTTACTTGGCTGAAATTTTCATCTAAAAAAACAATGTCACTTTTTAGCGTACCAGCCGACTGGGCTGTATCCACCTTACAGAATTTCATTAACCACAAGAACAATGCATAATTAATGAAACAGAACAGGAGAAAGATATGAAATTTGTTGGAGCCCATGTAAGCGCTGCGGGTGGTGTGGATCAGGCAGTAATTCGAGCCCATGAATTAAAAGCAACTGCTTTTGCCTTATTCACGAAAAATCAGCGTCAATGGAATGCCCCTCCCCTGTCAACAGTAGTCATTGATAAGTTTAAGGCGGATTGTGAGCGTTACGGTTACGGTAAAGGTCAGATCCTCCCTCACGATAGTTACCTGATTAATCTGGGTCATCCGGAATCTGAAGGGCTGGAAAAATCCCGTGCTGCATTCCTTGATGAAATGCAGCGTTGTGAGCAGCTAGGTATTGATTTACTTAATTTCCATCCAGGCAGTCACCTGAAAAAAATTGATATCGATAAATGTCTGGCCCGCATCGCTGAATCTATCAATATTGTGCTAGACCAAACCCAGGGGGTCACGGCAGTAATTGAAAATACTGCCGGACAAGGAACTAATCTTGGCTTTAAATTTGAACATCTGGCAGCCATTATTGAAGACGTTGAAGATAAAAGCCGGGTCGGTGTCTGTATCGATACCTGCCACGCTTTTGCTGCCGGTTATGACTTACGTACCGAGCAAAATTGCGATGCCACATTCAAAGCATTCGAAGATATTGTCGGTTTCAAATACCTGCGAGCCATGCATCTCAATGATGCCAAAAGCGAGTTTTCCAGCCGGGTTGACCGACATCACAGCCTTGGTGAAGGCAATATAGGAAAGACCCCCTTCAGCTATATCATGAAAGATGATCGTTTCAATGGCATTCCTCTGATACTTGAAACGATCAATCCGGATATCTGGGATCAGGAAATTGCGTGGCTAAAATCACAGCAAAGTTAGTTATCTGACGGGTGTCAATTGGATCTTCGACATCATTGATGCCAGTTCAGTACGACTTCTAATCCCTACATCAGGCTGGCTAACCGTCAGAGCAGAAACTGCGGTTGCCAGGCGCAATGTATGTTCACTGGATTCACGCATCAGTAAACCATAAACCAACCCACCAACCATAGAATCTCCGGCACCAACGGTACTAATGACGTCACAATAAGGTGGTTTTGCCAGCCATGCACCGGAAGCATTCACCCATAGTGCCCCTTGCTCGCCCAGTGAAATAACAACATGAGCGATCCCTTTTTGGCGCAACTCATGAGCCGCGTCAATAATGCTATCTAAATCCGGCAATGGTTTACCCACCCAGATTTCTAATTCATAACGATTTGGTTTCACCAGCCATGGCGTTGCTTTAAGGCCGGCTGCAAATGCTTCACGGCTACTGTCAAAAATAATACAGGGACAACATTGCTGTAACTGCTTCATCCAGTCGGTAAATGATTCAGGCGAAACTCCCTCAGGCAAGCTACCGCTAACCACAACCATATCAAACTGCCCCAGCCATGAGAGAGAATCAGTAACAAACTGCTCCCATTCTTTTTCTGTCACATGGAAACCTGAGAAATTAAAATCGGTCACATCACCATATTTTTCAGTCAGTTTCACATTGATACGTGTTCTACCAGAAACTAAATGAAAACGATTGATCATCTTGTTTTCATCGAAAAAATGCTGAAATCCGTCCTGATTTTCTTTTCCCAGAAAACCGCTGACGGTGACATCAATACCCAAATCCCGTAGTACCTTCGCAACATTATTACCTTTTCCGGCAGCATGTAAGCCTGCGGTGCGTACACGATTAACGGTTCCTTTAACAATATCTGGACACAGGCCAACTAAATCATAAGCTGGATTTAAGGTTATTGTGGCAACTCGACGGCTCATCTTGCCCAGTATCTCCTGAATAAATAGTCATAAATCACATTAAAATTCCTCGACTATTTATAACATCAAAATTGAATCGTTTCAGTTAAATTTAATATCAGATTGGTCATTGTGTTATCTCAATCCAAAAGTAAAAATATCGGCAACCGATAATTTTTTATCCGATGAAGAAAAAAGGAATAAATCAATGTCAGTGGTTGTTGGAGTTGGTGTCATTATCATTAATGATAAAGGTGAAATTTTACTGGGAAAACGGACGGGTAAACATGCCCCGTACTGGTCAATATTTGGCGGACATGTTGATCCCGGTGAAACATTTGAAGAATGTGCTATCCGTGAAATTCAGGAAGAAATTGGCTTAAACATTCAAAATCCGCAGGTTTATGGGATCTGTAATAACATCCAAACCTACCGTGAAGAAGGAAAGCATACTATTTCTGTCTGCCTGATGGCCCACCATTCCGGCGGAGAACCGCGCCTAATGGAACCAGAAAAATGTAACCAACTTATCTGGTGCGATCCTAATAACCTTCCAGAGCCTCATTTTGAAGCCAGCCGCAGTGCAATTAAACTCTGGCAAGAGAAAAAGTTCTATTTGCCTGCCTGACATACAGATACACTGCCAATATCGACAAAAAGCAGTGTATCTGAAACCAAACAAAATCCATTTACATATCTCCTTGATTAATTGTTTACACATGTTCCTGATTGATGTATCGTCGCGCTAGTACAAAGGTAACACTTATTCATCAGGAGTCTATATGACCATTGAGGTAACGCAAAATTTTAAACGCCCCTCTATATTAGGCGGAGCAATGATCATTGCCGGTACTGCTGTCGGTGCTGGTATGTTTTCCATTCCCATCGTCACTTCAGGTGTATGGTTTACAGGATCAATAATTTTGCTGGTTTACACTTGGGTCTGTATCTATTTCTCAAGCCTGATGATCTTGGAAGCCAATATGAATTACCCCTGTGGCGCTAGCTTCCACACCATTACCAAAGATTTGCTGGGCAAAGGCTGGAATGTACTTACCGGGTTATCCATTACCTTTGTTTTATATATTCTGACTTATGCTTATATCTCAGCTGGCGGCTCAATTATTTTTCGTAATCTCAATAGCATTATTCCTCTGCCGCAAGCCGGAACTGGCCTGATTTTTTCCTTTATTGTTGCCTTCATTGTCTGGTTATCAACCAAAGCCGTAGATCGCCTGAGCACGATTTTAATCGGTGGTATGGTCATCACATTTATCATGTCAGTGGGAGGAATGTTTACTGAAGTCAAACCCGCTATATTGTTTGATCAGACAAATACCGAAACCAGTTACCTGCCTTACGCTTTAATGGCATTGCCATATCTGCTGACTTCCTTTGGCTATCATGGCAACGTGCCGGGGTTAGTGAAATATTATAATAAGGATGTCAAAGCCATTACCCGCAGTATGCTCTATGGCTCGCTGATAGCGCTGACTATCTACATTTTGTGGCAGTTTGCCATTCAGGGAAATATTCCCCGTGAAGCATTTAAACAGATCATTGCTGATGGTGGTAATGTCAGCGATTTACTGAACCAAATGGATAATGTGTCTGGCAATGAGACGATAAATCAATTGTTAAATGCCTTCTCATATATGGCATTATCCAGCTCATTTTTAGGTGTTTCGCTTGGATTATTTGATTATCTGGCTGATTTTTTCGGATTTGATGATAGCCATACAGGGCGTTTAAAGACGGCTTTAATAACGTTTATCCCACCTACCGTTCTGGCTTTACTCTTCCCGAATGGTTTCCTGTATGCAATCGGGTTTGCAGGACTTGCAGCCACTATCTGGGCAGTTATCGTGCCGGCACTGATGGCACGTGCCAGTCGTCGGCGCCATCCACAAGCCAGTTATCGGGCCCCCGGTGGCAATATCCTGATAGTTTTTATTATCCTGTTTGGTCTAATCAATGCAGTCGTGCACATTCTGTCTTTATTTGACCTTTTACCTGCCTACCGCTGATTCTGACTAAATTCTAGCCCTGGTAAAAATACCGGGGCATTCATTTCTTGCCTAATCTCCTGACTGCGAGTAATTTTGTCGCCACTAAAATCCTTATTCCACTGTATTACAGAAGGTATCTATGGCTAAAGCCAATGAAATTAAACGCGGAACAGCAATCAATCACAACGGAAAACTATTATTAGTTAAAGACATTGATATTCAGTCACCCAGCGCACGCGGCGCCAGTACGCTGTATAAGATGCGCTTTACCGATATTCGTACCGGTCAGAAAGTGGAAGAACGCTTCAAAGGTGATGATATTCTGGAAACGATTACATTAACTCGTCGTAGTGTCAGTTTTTCGTACATCGATGGCGATGAATATATCTTCATGGATAATGAGGATTTCACACCGTATCACTTTAAAAAAGAACAAATTGAAGAAGAATTGCTGTTTATCCCGGAAGAAGGTTTACCGGGAATGCAAGTGATGACAATGGAAGGTCAACTGTTGGCTCTGGAATTACCACAAACTGTTGATATGGTCATTGAAGAAACTGCTCCGGGAATTAAAGGCGCATCAGCAAGTGCCCGTACAAAACCAGCAAAAATGAGCACAGGGTTGTCGATTCAGGTTCCTGAATACCTGAGTTCCGGAGAAAAAATCCGCATTCACATTGCAGAACGTCGTTATATGGGACGTTGCGATTAGTTCAGTGTTTTTGGATATAAGTTGCTCCTTTCTGATAAAAGAGCAACTTATTATCTGTTTAAATTAAAAATAATCCACATTAATAATTGCCAAACGCTTTTTATTATCAGTCCATTTCACTTTAGTAACACCTATATTACCAGGAAGGATAATGCTTCCGGGATTTTTTGCTTTGTAGACTGAAACAACCTGTTTTACCGTAATATTTTTACCCTTTCTATAGCAGGAGATATTGGCCTGAGCATTTGATACAACAACCTGACACCCTGGATCAACAATAGAGCCTGAAAAATGTATTTTTCCACTTGTAGATTGTGCATATCCATAAGAAATCCATGAAAACAACAAAACGCTGATTAATAGTTTAAGATAATTTTGCATGGTGACCTCACTTCGTTTGTCCATTAACTAAAACTCAGTTACCTTTTATTCCTTCATCTCCATAATAAATATTTAATGTGAAAATAATACGACATCAATACCTTTTATTGATTTATATCAAAGG
>NZ_CAWQJR010000151.1:0-86809 GCF_963894935.1 Xenorhabdus sp. PB61.4 | reverse complement strand
GAACCGAAATGGGCTGAAGTCAAAGCGATAAGAAGACGAGAAAGGTGTTCAATTGATGAACTGTTTATGACGCATGTAAAATATGTCTAATTATTTTGATTTAGCTATAGTCCCATCAACCGAAAATGGCTTGTTGGAGAAAGCAACCATGCCAAAAACCATTAAATTAACGGTCTGTACCGAGGGAATGACGCTGAACGAGTTTGCTGTCTCCCGCGAACAGATCCAGCAGATGGCAGAAAGTTATAACCCGCGTTTGTATGCCGCTCGTCTGAATCTGGAACACATCAAAAGCCCGTACCCGGACAGCACGTTTCGCCAGTTTGCGCTGGTGCAGTCCGCCCGTGCCTACGAAATTAAAGACGGCCCGTTACAGGGCAAGCTGGCACTGGAAGCGACGGTTGAACTGGATGAAGAAAAAGACGCGCCGCTTATCAAGCTGAACCAGAGCGGGCAGAAGATTTTTTCCAGCATTGAGTTTTATTCACGTTTTCCCCAGACCCAGAGCGCTTATCTGACCGGCATTGCGCTGACGGATACGCCCGCCGCTGTCGGGACGGAATTAATCAGGCTGAGTGTGCAGGAACGCGGCCTGCCGAGCAGTGATGATCGCTATTTATCGGCATCACTGGAAACGATGGTTGAATTGCTGGCCGCCACGGAACCGAACCCGACCGAGGATAAATCCATCGGGGAAAAGTTTGTTTTATCGGTGAAAAAGGCACTCGGCATCTATCGCGAACACAATCACGCTGACATCAGCACCCTGCGTGAGATGGTGCAGTTGACGGCGGAAAAATGCGGCGAAGCCCTCAATCAGGGGCAGAAAGTATCTGCACTGGAAACACTGTGTGCCAGCCAGACGGCGCAACTCGCGCAACTGACAACGGAACTCAACACGCTGAAAAGCCAATTGAGCCAGCAGGATAATTCTTCGGTACATCGACCGGGCGCGAGCGGTTCAACCCATGTGTTGGCTGAATATTAATTGATTGCTTACAGGAATTTTATCTATGTCACTCAGTAACGAAGGACGTCAGGAATATCTGTCCTACCTTGACCAGCAAGGCAAATTGAACGGGGTTAAGCGTGAGGGCGACCACATTCAGTTGACGGTGGCGCCGGCTGTCCAGCAGAAACTGGAAGCGGCCAAGATGGAAAGCAGCCCCTTTCTGAAGGAAATCAACTCCTATGGCGTGATTGAACAGGAAGCAGAGAAAATTGGTGTCGGTGTTCATCGCACCATTGCCAGCCGCAATACGTCGACCACCGATCGCCGCGAGCCGATCAGCGTCCACGATTTAGCCGGAAATCGCTATCGCTGTGAGCAGACTAACTTTGACACCTACATCGGCTATACCCAACTGGATGCGTGGGCCGGTCACCCGGAGTTTCAGAAGTTGATCAGCCAACAGATCGTCCAGCAAGAGGCCAATGATCGTCTGATGATTGGTTTTAACGGTACGTCAGTCGCGGTGAAATCCGATCGGGAGAAAAACCCGCTGTTACAGGATGTCAATATCGGCTGGTTGCAGCGCCTGCGCAATCATGCGCCGCAGAGAGTGATGAGCGGTATCACGCTGACCCGTCGTGATGAGGATGGAAAAATCCTCCAGAAAGGGGACTACGGTAACTATGATTCGGTGGTGTATGACGCGGTGACCTCGCTGTTAGATCCGTGGCATCAGAGTGCGCCCGGCCTGATTGCCATCACCGGTTCACGCCTGACCACACAGAAGAACTTCCGCATCCTGAATCAGCACAGCCAGCATAACCCGAATATGGAACTGTTGGCAGGCAATGAGCTGATGAAACTCAGTACACTGGGCGGTTTGCCGGTCTTCCGTGCGCCGTTCTTCCCGGACGGGGCAATCCTGATCACCACCTTTAAAAACCTGTCGCTTTACTGGCAGAAAGGCAAATACAACCGCTACATCAAAAATGAGCCGGAATATAACCGTATTGCCACCTATGCCCAGAGTAATGACGGGTATGTCATTGAAGATTACGGCCTGAGTTGCCTGATTGAAGGGATTTCGTTTGCGGGTGCCGAAGGCAGCTCGGACTAAACCACAGTTTCCGGTGTCGGGTTTTTCCGGCATCGGGTCAAGGGGGAAGGATGCTGACACCGGCACAAGAACACTGGCAGCGAACAATGGCAGCACGCCGTGGCGATGAACAGATGTCATCGGCAACGCTGACGGCCTATGAGCAATATTGCACCGTTTACGCATCGATCAGACGCGGCTGTCTGGCCTGCAAGGGACAGAACGAAAAATTGCCTATAAAGGCGAAGTGATAGCCGCCTATGACAGTTGGATTGATGGCGTATTAAAGGCTGATACCGGGCAGGCTGACGAAGTGCTGACGCATATCATGATCTGGCACATTGATGTCGGTAACTATGAGCGTGCTTTGACACTGGCAGACTATGTTATCCGGCATCACCTGCCACTGCCTGATCGCTATCACCGTACGGTTGGGCCGTTATTGGTGGATGAGATTTGCGATAAAGCCCTGACTATTTTTTCCGCCGGCAATGACGCCATTGAGCCGATATCGCTGACGATTCTGGAATGGCTCTTCGCCTTGGTTGAGCCGCTGGATATGCCGAATCAGGTCAGAGCCAAGCTGTTTAAAACGCTGGCGTATACCTTACGGAAAAGTCCACAGCAGGCGGATAGAGAACGGGCGTTATCCCTGATGCAACAGGCGTTGTTGCTGTTCGCCAATATCGGGGTCAAGAAAGATATTGAAACCCTGACGCGGGAACTGAAAAAGGCCGAGGAGAACACGGCACCGCCGAAGCCCGGCGCAACAGACAAGAAACCGCCCAAAAACAAAATAACAGTGGCGAAGAAGACCGCTTCCCGCTAACCGAATGCACCCCGCGTGCCCGGCGGCACGGTGAACCGAACAGCTTTTAAGCCTTGTCCGTTTTTCCGTCCACCGCCGACCTTTTAACAGGTGGAACTGATGAGCTTAGTGGCAACCAAACAGCCCCGACCGATGGATAACCCGCAGGAGTTCAACGATGGCGGCGCAAAAGTGGCTTCTGGCGAATTCTGGCCGGTGATCCTGCTGGCTGATTTGCGTAACTCTATGCGCTTGAGTGGGGCTGTGACGACAGCGCGCCTGCTGCACATGACGAGCGAAGCAGTGCTGTCAGTCAATCAGCAACTGGTGACATGGCAGCATGAGCAGGAAAGTCACGGAGTGATGTCACTGGCAGCGGTGCCGTCACCGGTCATCAATGACACCACGGCGCATGTGTTCCGTTATCGCCATGCGGTGTACAGCTTCACTAAAGCGCTGTTGATTGAAAACTATCGTGATATTGACACCACGCGCGACGGCGAAAAACACGCGGAAGCCTTGAGTACACAAATTGATGACCTGTGACGGGACGGACAGAACGCCATACGGGATATGCTCGGCAAACATCGCATGGTCGCGGAGTTGGTCTGATGCGGGTCAGGGCGTTGCAGGGGGATTCGGTGGATTTGCTGTGCTGGCGCCACTATGGCCGCACACAGGGTGTGGTTGAGCAGGTACTGGAAGCGAATCCGGATCTCTGTCTCATCACGCAACTGGCCGCCGGTCAATGGGTGGAGCTGCCGGATATCACCCCACCGCCCAATCAGGACATCATTCAATTATGGGACTGACACTGACAATGAAAGACCAACCGGATTTATGGGTCGAGATGATCAATGGCCTGAAGAATTCATGGCCGCAGATATCCGGCTCCCTGCTGGCTGTCCTGATCTGTTATGGCCGCCTGATTTATGACGGCGTAGAACGCCGCAACCGTTGGGTTGAACCGCTGCTGTGCGGGGCGCTGTCATGGGGCATTGCCAGCGGACTGGAGCTGTTCGGCATTCCCGGCACGGTGTCACCGGCACTGGGTGGTGCCGTGGGGTTTATCGGTGTGGAAAAGCTGCGTGAATTTGCGACCCGTGCCATTAACAAACGATTGGGAGATAAACCGCATGAGTAGAGGTATCCGCAATCATAATCCCGGCAATATCGATTATCACCCGACTAACCAATGGCAGGGACTATTACCCCATGATCCGAAGATTGAAGCGCGGTTCTGCCGGTTTGAGTCGGCGGAATATGGTATTCGGGCACTGATGAAACTGCTGTGTAATTACCACAAAAACGGCTATCAAAGTGTTGCCAGAATGATAGACCGCTGGGCACCCACCCATGAAAACAACACGTCAGCGTATATTCGGGGTGTTGCCAATGCCTTGGGGGTTAATCCGCATCAGGTGATTAGCGTGGATAAAGTGACACTGACGGCACTGGCTAAATCCATCATCCGGCATGAGAACGGTCAGCAACCGTATACTGAGGCGACGTTTGAAAAAGCGTTTGCACTGCTATGAACTGGAAATTGTCGATTTTTTCCCTTGTTGGTATTGGGTTGATCGGTCTCTTCTGCCATTACCTGATTAACAACAATATGGCACTTCGAAATGAAAATCAGTCACTTAATCAATCCCTGTCAGCGCAAGAGGCTATCAATACGAAGCAACAGGAAAGCCTCCAAATACTGCATGAACAGGATACGAAACGGTTACAGGAACTGACCCATGCCAAAGCTGAAATTGACCGGTTGCACGCTGTTTCTCTTGCTCACCCTGAGCGGATGTACATCAAAGCCGAGTGCCCTGTGCCTCAAACCACTGCCCCCGCCGGCGTGGTTAATGCAACCGGTGCCCGACCTACAGACGCCGCTGTCCGAAATTATTGGTTACTCCGAGAGCGCATTGCCACCTCAGCACAAATGATCCAGGGGTTGCAGGCCTACATTCAGACTCAGTGCAGGTAAACCATGATAAAGCCTAATTTGTTGCGTGAAATGATTGTCAGGCATGAACCGTTTTTCAACCAGAATCCGGATCGGCTGGAAGTGTTTGTCACCAAAGGCAACCTGATTGCCACGGGCACACAGTCGGCGTCTTTTCTCTATCAGTATCAGTTGGAAGTGCTGGCGCTGGATTACCCGAACCCGCTCGACAATCTCAGCATTCCCATACTGGCATGGGCGCGACTGCATCAGCCGGATTTACTGTTCAACCCGGAACGCCGCAAAGACGGTTTTCGCTTTGAGGTCGATTTACTCAATAACGACACCGCCGATATTCTGTTTACGCTACCGGTCTCTGAGCGGGTCGTGGTGCACCGGAAAAATGGCCGCCTGATACCGACTCATCTTGATGAGCCGTTACCGGATGCCCGGTCACTGGCAGCATGGGATGTCCTGCTGGATACAACGGGGGCAGTATGAGCCAGAACAATCTGTTGCTTTCACTGGAAAACGAATTACAGCGGTTGTTATCTACGACGACCCCCGGTTATCGCAGCCGGCTGGCGCGACAATTAGCTACTGCGATCCGTTCTGACCAGCAAAAGCGTATCCGTAGCCAGAAAAATATCGACGGTTCCGGTTATGAACCCCGCCGCCGCCGAATTCTGCGCTCGCAGAAAGGCATTCGCTTTATTTACCGGGGTAATGTCCGCTCCCTGAAAAACTGGCGATCCACCCGTGGTCGCCGTGGTCGCATGATTGCGGGCTTTGATGAAGATAAAGGCGCGGTACGGTCATTTTATCGCGGTGACATTGATCGCTATCTGGACATTAACCACAGTGAAACCCGCACAACAACCACCCTGCGTGACCCGATGTTCCCGCGCCTGAGAACCGCCCGGCTGTTAAAAATGCGGACGTCAGCAGATTCGGCTGTGGTCGGTTTTCAGGGGAAAGCCGCCGCCATTGCCCGTCAGCACCAGTACGGACTGACCGGCAGTATTAACGCACTGGCACAGGTGAAATATCCACGCCGTGAACTGTTGGGACTCAGTGAGCACGAAAAAGTCAAACTGATTGAACTGATTTATCACGATTTGGCGGAGGCATGATATGACACCGGCAGAACTTTACCGATTATTAATGAATATCGTGCGGGTAGGAACAGTATCCGCAGTGGATCTGAGCAGCCAGCGTTGCCGCGTCCATATCAGCGGGTTGCAGACAGACTGGCTGCGCTGGACAGCCCAGCGCGCGGGTTCATCCCGTACATGGTGGGCACCGAGTGTCGGTGAGCAGGTATTAGTACTGGCGATGGGCGGTGAACTGACCACGGCATTTGTGGCGGGCTCACTTTATTCTGCTGCGCATGTTGCACCCTCTGCGTCTGCTGATGCCGTACATATCGCGTTCCCGGATGGGGCAGTGATGGAGTATGAGCCGAAAACCAGTGCTTTAACCGTCAGCGGAATTAAAACCGCCAGTGTCACGGCCTCCGTGTCGGTACAGGTGACCGCCCCACAAATCACCTGTACTGCCAGTGAACAGATCACGTTAGCGACTCCGGTCGTGATGTGTACGAATCATTTAACCACTGGCAGTCTGGCGATCCGCCAGGGCGGTACGATGCACGGTAATATCACCCATACCAACGGCCAGTTCAGCTCCAACGGTATTGTGGTCGACTCACACCGACACAGTGGCGTCTGGTCTGGTGACAGTACCTCAGGGGGGCCGCTCTGATGCAGTTTATAGGGATGGACAGACACACCGGCCACACGCTGTCAGACAGCGACCATATTCGCCAGAGTATCGCTGACATTCTGATGACGCCAATCGGTTCACGGGTAATGCGCCGGGACTATGGTTCACTGCTGCCTGATCTGATTGACTGTCCGCAAAATCCGGCCTTGCGCCTCCAGATCATGAGTGCGTGTTATATGTCCCTGCTGCGCTGGGAACCCCGTATTCGGTTAGAAGCGATCAATTACCTGCGGGCAGATCAGGGAGAATTGTCGGTCGAGATCAGCGGGGTGAATATCCAGAATAATCTGCCTTTTTCACTTTCCATTCCGGTGAGGTAAACCATGCCAACGATTGATTTAAGCCTGTTACCGCCGCCCGATGTGGTTGAACCGCTGGATTTTGAAACCCTGTTTGCTGAGCGGCGGGAAAAACTGATTGCTTTGTATCCGCCGGCGCAACGGGACAGCATCGCCCGTACACTGGCGCTGGAATCCGAACCCTTGACCAAGCTGTTACAAGAAAATGTCTACCGGGAGTTGTTGTTGCGCCAGCGTATCAATGAAGCGGCGCGGGCCGCAATGGTGGCGTTTGCCAGAGGATCGGATTTAGACCAGCTGGGGGCGAATAACAATGTCAGCCGACTGGTCTTGCAACCGGCGGATAATGCTGCTGTGCCGCCCGTACCCGCTGTGTTAGAAGCGGACGCGGATTTTCGCGTGCGTATCCCGCAGGCGTTTGAGGGATTAAGCGTGGCCGGGCCGGTGGCATCGTATGAATACCATGCCCGCAGTGCCGACGGGCGTGTTGCTGATGCCTCGGTGATTAGCCCGTCACCGGCCTGTGTGACGGTCAGTATTTTATCCCGTGACGGGAACGGCACCGCCAGTAGTGAGCTGGTCGATATTGTCACTCACGCCCTGAATGACGAGGATGTCCGCCCGGTGGCGGATCGCCTGACGGTACAGTCAGCCAAGATAGTCAACTATGCCATTGACGCGGTGCTGTATCTGTACCCAACGCCGGAATATGAGCCGATATTGCAGGATGCGCGGGCACGGCTGGCGCGCTATACCGCGGAACAGCACCGCATTGGCCGCGATATTGTGCGCAGTGCCATCTTTGCCGCTCTGCATGTGCCCGGTGTGCAGCGGGTGGAGCTGAAAACACCGGCCAAGGATATGATTTTAGACAAGACACAGGCCAGTTACTGCACCTCAGCCCACATTACCCTCGGGGGGTCGGATGAATAACCGCCTGTTACCGGTCGGCTCGTCCCCGCTGGAAGTGGCCGCCGCTGAAGCCTTATCGTGTCTGGCTGCGGTTCCCGTGCCGATACGGGATGTATGGCAGCCGGATCGCTGTCCGGTCAGGTTACTGCCTTATCTGGCGTGGGCATGGTCGGTGGACCGCTGGGATATGGACTGGCCGGAGCAGGTCAAACGCGAGTCGATTAAGGCAGCGATGTTTGTCCATAAACACAAAGGGACGATTGGGGCCATTCGTCGCGTGGTGGAACCGTTCGGCTACCTTATTCGCGTCATTGAGTGGTGGCAGAACCATGATGCACCCGGCACCTTTCGCCTTGATATCGGGGTGATGGAGATCGGTATCACCGAAGCTACTTATTATGAGCTGGAACGCTTAATTTCTGATGCTAAACCCGCCTCACGTCACCTGATTGGGATGTCCATTCAGTTAGAAACCGGTGGTACGGCTTACTGTGCTGTCACCAGTTATGACGGCGATATTCTGACGGTTTACCCCTATATGACCGAATGTATTACCACCACCGGTGCAGATGTGGTGGGGGCTGGCATTCACCTGATTGACACACTAAGGATTAGCGCATGAGTACCAAATACTTTGCTTTGTTAACAAAACTCGGTGCTGACCGGCTGGCGAATGCCGCGGCACTGGGCACGAAAATTGAAATCACCCAGATGGCCGTGGGCGATGGCGGCGGCAGTTTACCCACGCCAGATACCAACCAGCAAAAGCTGATTAACGAAAAACGCCGGGCGGCCATTAATGTGCTGAGCGTTGACCCGAAGAATACCCATCAGATTATCGCTGAGCAGGTGATACCGGAAAGCGAAGGCGGTTGGTGGATACGGGAAATCGGCCTGTTTGATAAAGATGGTGTGCTGATTGCGGTCGGCAACTGCGCCGAAACTTATAAACCCCAGTTACAGGAAGGCTCTGGCCGTACCCAGACTATCCGCATGGTGCTGATTGTCAGCCATACGAATGCGGTGACGCTGAAAATTGACCCGTCGGTGGTGCTGGCGACTCGGGAGTATGCGGATGCGTCTATTGCTCAGGCAATCCGGGCACATGAGCAGAGTCGTCGCCATCCTGAGGCGACCCTGAAAGAGAAAGGATTAGTTATTTTAAGTAGTGCTGTTGATAGCCAGAATGAAATGCAAGCCGCCACTCCAAGGGCAGTCAAGTTGGCCTATGATTTGGCAACAAGAGCGAATCAACATGCTGCCAATGCCAATTACAACGCCGACACTCGTCTCGAAAAAGCGAAGAACGGGGCGGATGTACCGAATAAAGCGGCGTTTGTGAACAATATCGGGGCTTACCCCAAGACCGGGGGGATTTTAGCGGGGAATGTCGATGCAACCGGGTCTATTTCCGGCCACGGGGTGTATGAATACCCCAGCATTCGTGTCTATAGCGCGGTCAACAAACCTTCTGCGGGAGAAATCGGTGCCCTGCCCGCCAGTGGGACGGCGGTTGCCACATATAAATTAGCCACGGCGAGAACCATTGCGGGTGTGCCCTTTGACGGGACTGCGAATATTGCCATTCCCGCGGGGCATGTCGGTGCCTACACAAAAGCGGAATCGGATAACCACTACCAGCCAAAGGGGCAGTACGCACTGAAAAGTGAACTGATGGGCCTGATTAAGCCCGGGTTCACGATGTTTGCCATGCAGAATGAAAAAGCTATCACCCCGCCCTGGTACTCCATCAATGGTGACCGCTACGGGATTGACACCCCTGTCGGTCAGGTACTTAAGGCGTTTCCGGCGGATTTTAAAGCCCGCTGGAATATGATGGAAACCGCAGAAACCATTACCCTGCCGAACGTGTTACAACCCGAAGGCCGAATGCCTTTCCCGCGTCCGGTGAACGGGACTGAGCGTCAACCCGGTTCAGTGCGGGGCGATACTATCCGAAACTTTACCGGTGAGCTGGGTTATGAAGCGAATTACGGCCTCACAACCAATGAGCGGGATGTCAACGGGGTTTTCCGTGCAGTGGGTGCCTCGAAGAAGGCTTTGAATGGCAGTGGCTACGGACAGACGCTTAACATTATGTTTGACCCGTCCACAGTCGTGCCGACCGGGCCTGAAAATAAACCGCTCGATGTCGGCGTCACCTGGATTATGTATTTAGGAGTCTAATGCGATGAAAGCAATCAACTATTACTATAACCCGAAACATCCTTTACACCCGTACATCAGTCAGGGGTATGCGAATATTGGGTCATTATCCCCCCTTGACGCGCTGCGCATTGCGCCTGAGTTTAAACAGGGGTTCTGTCCGTGTGAAAAAGAAGGAGAATGGATTAACGTGCCGGATTATCGAGGCGTCACTGTGTATGACAAAAAAACAGCCCAGCCCGTGACGATTGACGATATCGGCACACTGCCGGACGGCGTGACCACCCTGATTCCTGACGTGGATTTTCCGCAATGGGAGGGTGAAAAGTGGGGGACAGATATTCAGGCTCGTAAAACAGCACATATCAGACAAGCGGAACAGCAAAAATCCTCACGGCGACAAGAGGCCGATATGGCTATTGTTCCCTTGCAGGACGCCGTTGACCTCGACATGGCCACCCAGGAAGAGCAAGCCGCACTGCTGGCATGGAAAAAATACCGTGTCCTGCTCAACCGAGTGGATTGTACCACCGCGCCTGATATTGACTGGCCGAAACAGCCGAAATAAGCGCAGGGGCGATATGCCCCTGATTGTTACTCTGGTCTTTGCGGCCAGTGGATGTCTGAAGTACCTGTTGCTTTTGAGGTATCAACGGTCTGCAAGGCTTTAGCATATTCAACCCACTGAACCAGTTTGGCTTTATCTTCGACTGAAATCATTTCCAGCATCAACTGAAGATGCCAAAGCTGGGTTTGTTCCAGTACCTGTTTAAGGCGTTTGGCTTTTTCTTCTTCCGCCCGGCGGATAAAACGTGTATTACCGGGAACGTAAACACAGATCCCGTCGCGCACTTCAAAATGCCCGTCAAAATCACTCATCTGGCCGCTAAACTCGACGGTGTAATAATCGTCCAAATTTTCCGGCTTATTATTAAAGCCAAAAGTGTCGAAATGATAGATATTCAGGTCATCTTTTTTTACATAAATCAGCATGATTGGTTTCCTATTAAATATGTTACTCCCGGTATATTCGGGAGTGAGATAATAGGGTGTTATCATTTTTATTTCAGTCAGATAGTTTTGTATTGGAGGCCACAGAAGTATGCAGCCTGATAACTCAGTTATGAGCTTGGTGCTTGAGGTCAATTTACGTATTATTTAAGCACCACTTTCGCCAAATCCAGTAAATCATCCGCCGTGACCCTGCTCAATCCTTCGCGAATATCTTCACTCACCCGCTTAAGTGATAACGTGAATTCAATCCGCTTGGCTTTGCCATTGGCAAAAAATTCCGTGCGGCTTTCGGTCAGGCTGTCAATCACAAACATGCCGTAAATCATACCGGTGCCTTCAATCAACGGCCACGGTTTGGCGGAGAACGCCATGGTTCGCAGCACTTCCAGTGAGATATCGCCGCCGGTGACTTCGGGGTACAACATCCCGTTTAAGGTGATACTGTCTTCGCCGGGGCCGGCATACTGCCATTTGGCGGACTTGCCGACACGATCATTTTTTACATGTCGCCAGTCCATAGTGCGGTTGAGTGACTGGTAAGGCGTGGTCTTGAGCATAAAAACAAACATGCCATAAATCATCATCATGATATTAATCCTCGTCGTACAGGCTGGAGCGGCGGCGCACGCCCTGTTGCTGCATGATTTTGTCGATTTCGGCTTTCACCAGCGTACTGATCGATCGGCTGTCTTTCATGTCCACGCCGTGAAAATGCAGGTTAAACGAATAATGCTCATTCCGTGGGGCAGGGCTACTGCCGGCGCGTGCGGGCGTCATGGGCACCGGTACACCATCCAAGACCGGTTGGCGGGGTTGCAGAGCTTCCGTCAGGCGGCTGAGCAGTGAGGGTTGCTGTAAGCGCGGTTCCTGATACAGCCCGTCAACCGGGATCACCGGTGGGCGGTTTTTAAAGACAATCTCGCCCAGTTTATTGGGATCGGTTTGTGGGGCCGCATTGCCTGCGGCGGCCAGTGCGCCGGTAGTATTCTTGTCTTTTTTGTCGCCGGAGTTGTAGACCAGTGGACCGGATTCCGGCTGGTCGATTTTCGGGGATTCCGTTTTCGGCTTGGTGTCCTCGGCTTTTTCAGCGGCTTTCGCGATGGCCTGATCCGGCGGCGTGGGGAGCCATTCCTGTTGAACCATTTTTTTCGCGTTGTCATCCCAGACCCACTTCACCGATTTTTGCACTTCGGGCAGGTTCACTGGTCCCATCGCATTGGCGGCTTCGGCGGCGGCTTGAGTGGCATCCGGGATCATCCCCAGTTTTTCCAGCAACCAGCCCACCCCTTTGGCTACGGCCGCAATGACATTCACTACCCCGGCAATCGCCTTGCCGACCAGTCGGCCGAACGTCTGGCCAGCTTCGGTGGCGGCTTTCAAGCCTTCTGCGGAGGTGTTAACCGGTTCGAACAGGGATTTAAACCAGTCCCAGACTTTTTTGATGGCATTGCCGATGGCATCAAAAATCGGGGCGAACGGGGCAAAGGCCGCGGCGAGCGTATCACGTACCGGGCCGATGGCTTCCATTAACCCGCTGAAAAAACCGGCAAACCAGGCTTTGATGGGTTCCCAGTATTTCCAGATAAGCAAAGCGGCGGCGACAATGGCGATGACCAGTATCCCTATTGGGCTGAGTAACAGTGAAAAACCGCCCATCATCGCGGTAAAGCCAACACGTACCACATTGATGAGCATCCCAAAGCCGCCCGTGGCCAGTCCCTTTAACCCATTACCTAACATGACCAATGCCGTCATCGGTTGCGTGAAAACCAGCAATAAACCCCGTCCGGCGGCCATTCCCCCCTTTTTTAATGCATCCCAGCCACCGGAGGCCAATCCCTTCATCCGGTTGCCGAAATTGAGAATGGCTGTACCTGCACCGCGAAAAATCGGCTTCCAACCTTTCACACTCCGGCTGACACCCCCCAGTGAGGGCAGCAATCCCCGCAATCGGCCGGACAACCGCCCCAGCGACGGGAACAGGGTTGCCAGTCCGCCACCCCGGGTCAGCATAAACAGACTGAGGCGGAAGGCCGCAAATGGGACAAGCACGGCGGCGGCCGCCAGTGCCAGTGCGCCCAGTGCCGTGACCATTATCCCGATGGCCGCTGCGCCGAGTGCCAATCCTTTCGTCAGATTGGGGTGGGCTTTTGTCCATTCACTGACACGACGTAAACAGGCTGTAATCCGTTGGGTAATGTCACGCAATACGGGATCGACCTGTTCTTTGACTTCCACTCTTAACCCTTCCCACGCGGAGGTTAAGTTTTTCAGGTCACCATCCCAGCTATCGGCGTTGACATCCGCAATTTTTTTCGAGCGGCCTTGGGGATTGTCATTGGCGGTTTTTTTCTGTGTGTATTTTCCATCTACCATGCCATCCAACAGACCGGTCATGGCAATCATGGCTTCTTCGCCAAAAATATCTTTTTTCAGCTTAAGCTGGCTGGCCTTATCGTATTTACGCAGGCTGATAGCCATCTCTTTCAGGATCTCGTCGGCATCGCGCAGTTCACCATTGGCTTTTTTCACCTTTACGCCGAGAGCCGTCATCGCATCCGCTGCACCGCCCGTAGGGGCAATCATCCGGGATATCCCGCCACGAAAAGCCGTACCGGCCATACTGCCATCAATGCCATTATCGGCCATGACTCCCAGCATGGCAGCGGTACTTTCCAGACTGATCCCCAGTTGTGATGACAGCGGCCCGGCTTCTTTCATCGCCTCACTGAGGGCTTGCAGGTTCGTGGTGGCACCCGTGAATGTGGTCGTTAAGACATCAGACACGCGACCCATCTGATCGGGATTCAGTTTGAACTGTGACAGAATTTTAGCCCCGATATCCGAGGCTTCGCCCAGCTCTACTTCACCGGCCAGCGCCATATTCAGGATATCTGGCAAGACGGCCTTGATCGCCTCCGGGGTCAAACCAGCCGTAGCCAGAAACTTTTGCCCCATCGCAGCATCGGTGGCGGTGTAGGCGGTTTCTGAGCCGAGCTGCTTCGCTTGATCGCGTAACATCTGGAAACGGGGATCGTGTTTTTCCAGATTGGTAAGTGCCCGGACATTAGCCATCCGGGCGTCAAAATCCCTGCCCGGTGCAATAAAGCGATTCATGCCATACAGGGAACCCGCGCCTGTTGCCACCGCTGCCGCCCCGCCCGCCGCCAGTTTGCTACGGGTTTCTTTGGCGGCCGAATAGCGAGCTTGTGCCTGTGTGACGGCCGTCAGCCGGCGTTGTTGTTCGGCCAGTTGGCGGTTATAGGCTGCGGTGCGTTGGGTCGCCTGATCAGTGACACTGGTGCTGCGGTTGACAAAAATACCATGCCGGTACAGGCGTTCACCTAATGTGCGTAATGCTTGCTGTTCATTTCTCAGTGTACGGCCATAACGATCCCGTTCCTGCCGGGCAGCCAGTAATATCCGGCGCTGTTCTTCCGTCTGTTCCCTGAAACGCGGGAATTCGGTTGCCAGCGCCTTCACTTTGGCTTTGGCTTCTTCGTAGCTCTCACTGGTCTTTCTAACGGAGTCGGTCAGTCGTTCAAAGGTTCGCGCCTGACTTTGCAGATTACGGGCACTGTTCTGGGTATTGCGGATTTGGGAAGACAGCCCCGCGGCTGCCCGGCTGGCAGCATTCAGGGGGCCGGAGAGTCGGTTGGCGGCGTTCAGTGAGACCCGGATATTTAAATTGCGGTCGGTCATGATTCATTTCCGTTTCGGGTCGCCGCGCGTTCGTGCCATTTCAGCAGTTCACTGACCGTCATTGCGTAGCACTCTGACGGCGACCAGTGAAATACAGTAGCAATATCTGCAATGATTTCGTCAGTATCGGCAGTGGGGCAGGGAATTAGCTGTCGGCCTGTTCGTTCGTCTTGCTCTCGGGTGAGGTGGGTGCTAAAAAATCCGCCACCCCGCCACCCCGCCGGCCAGCAGGGCAAAATCCTGAACGTTCATCGTACTGACATCCACTTCACTGAGGCGCGGATGGGTCACGCGGGGCAGCAGCGTGATGAGAGAGTTCACATCGCTGGTCATGACGTCATACAGCTTTAACCCGCGCAGCGCACCGACCTGTTTCATGGTATCCGTGATGGTGATCTCAGTAATTTCCTGTCCGTTCGCCAGTTTCAGTGGCTGGCTGAGTGTGATAGTGTGTGCCATAGCGTAATAACTCCTGATAATAAATCGATTAATGACCAATATTGGCCCGGTGTTTTTCAAGCAGATCCTGACCGTTTACCCGCCAGACCAGATTGAGCATATCGACTTCATGCAGCTCGTCATTGTTCAGCGTGATCTTGCAGTAGGTATTTTTCAGTGTGTACTTATGCTGGGTATTTTCCCCGGCTTTGGCGCTGCCCCAGTCTACTTCGGTAAAGCGCCCGCGGGTCTGGATCTCACAGGCGACGGTTTCCCCGGTGGCATCGTCGTAGTACGATCCGGCAAAACGCAGTTGCAGGCTGTCAATCCGGCCGCCCCATGTTTTGAGCAGGCTGGCTTCCAGTCCGCCCATGGTGACTTCCATATCCAGTGCGCCGCTATCCATGCCCATCAGAACGGCCACGGAGCCGGGCATTCCGGCACCCTGATAATCTTCGGTCTTGAGGGTTAACTTGGGCGTCGTCACTTCCTCAACCTGTCCCAAATATGTCTGACCATCAATAAAGACATCAAACATAAAGAGTTTTTTCGGCATCCCCATGCGAATTTCCCCTTAACCTAACTGATTAAAAACAGCAAAATATTCATCGGTAAACGTCTGCACCAGTTGCAGGTTTTCCAGCGGCGGAACAGGCGTGTATTTGTAGTGGATCGTTGCTGTCCCATCGCGCAGCATTTCTTTCGGGTTGTCGGTCGGATCAAACCAACATTCAAACCCCAGCAAACGCCCCTCAGTGACCAGTTGTGCGCCTTTACGGTTGATACCGTCCACCACATCTTTTACCAGTGACGGCAACAGGGGTTTATCGACATAGGCGAAATGCGCTTCAGCGATCATGTCAGCCAGTATCTGCGCGGTGCGGGTGTACACTTCGAAGAAGTAGGTCTGGGCATCACAGGTACGGTTGCCCCAAAATCGGAAGCCGTCACGCTTAATCAGCGTGGTGATGCCTTTGCTGTTCAGGTCGTCCGCATCAGTATCCGTGCCCTGTAATGTCCAGTAGATATCGGCGGAAATCCCCAGTACACCATTAATCGGCACGTTAGACAGCGACTTATGCCAGCCCTGTTCAGCATCAATGCGGGCACGCAAACCCAGTGCAAACGCGGTCGCCGGTACGGTTTCATTCTGCCCGGACAGGCTGTTATAGGTGATGAAATCCGGGTAAATCATCATGATTTCACGTTGACTGAAATTTTTGCGGTACGTCTTCACCTCGGCCAGCGTCTTGCAGTTATGGGCGCTGATATAAGCGAAGGCCTTTAATTTTTCGGCAAAAATCGCCAGTTGCAGGGCAACAGGTTGCGTGTCCAGTTGAGGGACAGCCAGCAAACGCGGGTGTTCGCCGGTGTTGATTTCGGCAGCCAGTAGCGCATATAACCCGGTGTAGCGTCCCGTTGTACTGAGTCCGCCAATAACCAACTGATCCTGTGTTTTCTTCTCGCCGTCCCCTTTCTGGTTGGTGGCGTCAGCAACGCGGATCACAATCACTTTCGGGCTGCACTGGTCAGAAATGGCTTTCAGTGTGGTGTATAACGTGCCGGTTTTCCCCGCCTTGCCGATGACACTGTTGATACGGGTGACTAAGACCGGCATATCCAGCGGGAATGTCTCGGCGTCGGCATCATCCGCCGTACAAATAACCGCAATCACGGCGGTATTAATATCGCGTATCAGCGTGCTGAGTTCGGTGGTTTCCCTGACCGATACGCCATGATGAAATGACATAACCTTGTTGCCTCATCAGATTGTCGATAACGCTATGTTGCGGTCTTTTGACAGGCAAATCACGCGGAGCGGCTTCTCGCGGAGCGCTGACACCGGACAGGCATTGTTCGCGCGCCCGCGCGGGGCAATCATGGGATAACTTCGCAACAGATGAGAGCCCCATGAACCCGATTGATATTCTGACCAGCACGGATTACGTGAAACAACCCGCTTTTGACCTGCGTATTGGCGGAGAAAAAATCACTTCCCTGAATGATCGCCTGCTGTCCCTGTCACTGACCGATAACCGCGGCTTTGAGGCCGATACACTGGAACTGGCGATTGATGACACGGACGGTAAAGTGGCATTGCCACCGCGTGGCGCAGAAATTGCCGTCAGGCTGGGCTGGCAGGGGGAACCTCTAGTCGAAAAGGGGTTGTTCGTCGTGGATGAAATCAGTCACAGTGGGCCCCCTGACAGGTTGGAGATCACCGCCCGCAGTGCGGATTTTCGGGAAGAGTTCAACATCAAACGGGAGTATAGCTGGCATGATGTCACCATTGGTGATGTGGTGAGTGCCATTGCCGGGCGCTATGACCTGCAACCGGGCGTGAGTCGTCAATTGATGGGAGTTGAAATTGATCATGCTGACCAGACCAATGAAAGTGATATCAGCTTCCTGTCCCGCATGGCAGAGATGGTTGGCGCGGTGGCGACGATTAAGAATGGCCGTCTGTTGTTTATCGTGCCAGGGCAGGGAGTATCACAGAGTGGCAGCCTGTTGCCGGTTGTCACCCTTCATCGTGACAGTGGCGATCGGCACAGCTTCCGCGTAGCTGACCGTGCCGCTTATACCGGGGTTAAAGCCTGTTGGCTGGATCTGAATTTTGGCAAACAACCCGCCACCACCCTGAAGCGTAAGCGCAAACAAAGTAAAGAAAAAAAAGCCCGGTCTAGCCGCCGTGAAGGGGAGTATCTGGAAGGGGCAGACGGGAACGTCTACGTGATGCGCCAGACGTTCAAAACCGAGCAGGCTGCCCGACGTGCGGCGGCATCAAAGTGGTCACGCCTGCAACGCGGGGCGGCGGAGTTTGCTATCACACTGGCACGGGGCAGGGCAGAACTGTATCCCGATCTGACGGCGGCTGTGGTGGGATTTAAGGCCACCATTGACAGCCACCAATGGACGTTATCGCGGGTGGTTCATGTCATCAATGAAAATGGCTTTACCACTCAGTTAGAGCTGGAATTAAAAATTAAGGAGACGGACATGGCAGAAAGTGACCAATAATCATAAACAATGCGGTATAATCGCGGCAGGCACACCCCCAATGATGGAGGGTTTTTTCATGGCGTTTACCTGTCCCCAATGCGGCGCTGTGGCAAAGACGCGAACCAGCGAAATGATGAGTGAAGAAACACGGCGCAGTTATCACCAATGCCAGAATATTCTGTGTGGCTGCACGTTTACCACGATCACCAGCATTGAGCGGTATTTGACACTCCCGACACCTCAGCAACTTCCGACTGATTTTACCGTTCCGAAACTGGCGTTCCCGGCCAGCCATTACGGTGATGAACAAATTGGATTTGGATTCTGATTGAAGGCAGCCCCGAATAAAAATCGGGGCTTATTCTGTATTTGTTATGCAGAAAATTTATTATTCAGGGAGCATGTCCGTTATCACGAAAACCTGTCCTTCATCTGATACGGTCACTTTCGGTATGTACGCTATAACTTCGCCCGTTTTTATATCTACTTTCGCCGTACGATAATCTTCTTCTATCCTTTCGAATATACTTCTGCCTTTGAATACGGTGTGTACGACAGCGTAAGGTTGTTGTTGCTGGTTGAGGGCTAATTGGTAGGTTGTTTCAATATGCTGATAACTGGAAACATCAAACATATTGCGTTTAATGGCGTTTTCTAACGGTTTGTAGGCATTATTGGTGCGGTTAAAGTTTGCAATAAAGTTATCCAGATTGATGGAGTCATCAGGTGTACTTAAATATTTTCTGAAATCCTCATCACACGCCAGAATTTCATCAGGTTTTAGCTTACCCGGTTTCGCAGAATAGCGTTGAGTTAAGCAGGTGTAGAAAGGCCCCGTCACCATCTCACGTATTTTATTGAAAGAAAAATGGCTTTTATCGTTGGAAGCAGTCTGCTGGTCATAACGGCTAGTCAAGTCAGCATTACTGACGATATGGAAGGTCGCGGCACAAGCCATAATACCAACGGTTATGGCTATGATGGTTTGCGGCTTTAATCCGCTTGATCTTTTTTCTCCACAGTGTGGGCATGTTTGTTCATTCGGTGTTATCTCCCCCTGACATTTTTTACAATTTATGCGTTTCATAGCCATCAATCCCTATCCAATTTTGTTTGGTTATCCATTTTCATCACAATAATGGGACAAATATGACAAATGAGCATGTCTGGTCAAGGAGGGGTCTGTATAGATGTGAGATTTATCTAATAGATTGATAGCGATGAAGCAGAAAACCTTTCGAAAATAGAAGGGTATTTTTTCATTCGTACAGCGGATTTTTTAATTTTGATTCGTGAGCGAAGTCACTGTGAAAAGGCGGTTAATTGAAGGGTATCTGGCGATAAGAGAAAAACTGCGTCGCCACTCCGTCGCCATTTCGTCGCCACTTTGCTATTTTCGTGCAGTTTAAAACAAAGAAAAAAGCCACCTTGCGGTGGCCTTTTTTATTCCCGAACTCACTGTTTTATCAGTGGTTTTTAATTTGGTGCCAGGGCGGGACTAGTAAATATACATAATATGTTGAATATATGGTATTTATTTTTATTTATTGATTTTATGCCCCTGATAGTGCCCCCAGAATTTTTTGCTTCCTGAATTAGAGTATCTAACTGATTTTGCTTTTCTTTATATGAGTTATATGAACTTGTGTGTTTTGTCGTCGTTTTAGAGTAAGGAAATCGCAAGGTTTAAAAATAGTCTAATTAGGTTGTCATTTACTTTTTAGAATATCACATTAAGATTTATTATTTTTTATGAAGTAGATCTTAAATAACACCCCATACTCGGCACCATGCAGTAGTTTCAGCTTTTGAAAGGCTACGACAATATACCTGTCAACAAACTTGGGTTTCCTCACGTTTCTGGATCAACCTGCTATTCTATTTGCATCAATGCCATCATTTCTTTGTCTGTTCTTGTCTGACTATCCGAAAACTCAGTATTGCGCCCAATATTAGAAGAATAGCGATACAAAGCATTGCAGCAATAAATGCAGATGATATGGCTGATACATCATGCCGTGAACCAAGTACGGTAAAGAAAATACCGCCAATAATAGCCACGCTGAGTGCTGCGCTGATTTGTAGTGTTGAGTTTATAATTCCAGAAATCATTCCAGAATAGCCTGCATCTACACGGCTGATAATCATCTTGACCAGAGTTGGTAGAGCCAGACCTTGACCATACCCGATCAAAAATAATATCAAAGCCAGCAAAACTCCAGACGGGGGATGGTCTGGTAGAGTTCCGGAAATAAGGATTATCAATGCGATGAAACCTGCTGCTTCTAGCGTCATGCCAACAGAATTAACGAATCGACCCAGCCATCGTCCCGCAATTGGGGTGGATAATGGACCCAGTAGGAAGCCCAATCCAAAAGGCAGAAAAACCAAACCCGCTGTTAATGGTGTTTCATCGAGTGCTCCCTGAAGGTAGATGGACAACAGGAGAAAGAAGGCGGCAATGGAGTAGAATAGCAGTGCGACAACTAATCCTGTGCGTAGACCAGGCGTTTGGAACGCTGATGGGTTAATCAGTGGTTCACCACCGTTTGCAGCCAGGCGGGTTTCATAACGCCAGAAAACTACTGCCAACACTGGAGATAGAGCCAGTGATATCCAGGCCCATAGTGGCCATCCGGCTTCACGGCCCTCAATTAATGGAATGACTACACAGCCTAGTGTTAACACGGACAGCAATACGCCAGTGAAATCTAGCCGACGGCTATGCTGTATTCTTGTTTCCTGCAGTAACGGAAGGCCGAAAATAAGGACGAGAATGATGATAGGTATATTCACAAGGAAGATGAGTCTCCACCCCAGTCCAAAGATATTTAAGGAAATCAGCATTCCTCCGAATACTTGGCCGACCACAGAGGCCAAGCCAAATATTGCACCATAAATTCCCAATGCTTTGGGTTTTTCGGCATCAGGGAAAATGGCCTGAATTGATGCTAATGCCTGTGGAGCCATGATAGCTGCAGTTAGTCCCTGTAAGGCCCGTCCGATAATTAATACCCAAGGTGACGTGGCAAGGCCACACAAGGTTGAAGCGAGAGCAAACCCGGTCAGTCCGATGAAAAAGATGCGATTACGGCCATAAATATCTCCCAGGCGACCACCCGTAATCAACATAACGGCATACATGGTTGCATAAGTAGAGATAATCAGTTGTTGGCCTGCTGGACTTATACCCAGTTCATCTCTGATGTCGGGTAACGCCACATTGACAATAAAAAAATCGAGTGGAGGAAGAAACGCCCCTACTAGCAATATGGCAAACATAATCCAGCGCTGGGGAGGTGAGTCCCTTTTAGTGGCATTAGTATCTATCATGTTTTGCTACCTTTATGCATATAGGCGTAAATCAGTTCAAAATTAACTGAGTGTGTTATAGCAGAAGTTAGTCTGCATAATCATTTCTGCTTCAAAGGGCTGGGGTTATCCATTCTTATAGCCTATTGGTAAATTAGCTATTTTCGTCTGCTTGGATTGATTTAAGCGTTGAAGCCACCATCTACGTCAATCACTGCGCCCGTAATGTAACGCCCACTGTTACTAGCTAAATATAATACGGTTTTAGCAATATCTTCGGGTTGACCATAGGTATTGAGAGCTAGTTTAGCCAATGTAGATGAAGCTCGCGGTCCATTGGCTGGATTCATATCGGTGTTGACTGGTCCAGGATTAATTAAGTTGACTGTGATGCCTCGTTTACCCAGATCATGGGCGACACCTTTTGTTAAACCAACCAGAGCTGACTTACTAGTAGCATATAAGCTGATACCCGATCGTCCGGCTCGAGTGGCAAGGCAGCTTCCCAGAGAAATGATACGACCACCATCTGGTAAATATTTGACCGCTTGCATGATGGCAACAAACACAGCTCGTAGGTTAACTGATATTGTGCGCTCAAAATCGTCCGGTGTAAGTGAATCAATAGTGCCTGTCAGAAAATTGCCAGCATTGTTGACCAGAATGTCGAGTTGCCCAAGCTTAGCGACTGCCGTATCTACAGCGGAAATCATTTGCTTGACATCGTAGGCATCGGCAGCAATGATTTCAGCTCGTTGACCGAGTGTGTGGATCTCTGCCGCAACTGCTTCTGCTTTGTTCTTGGATGTGTTGTAGGTAATAGCAACATCTGCGCCATGTGCAGCCAGTATTCGAGCAATGGCGGCACCAATACCGCGGCTGCCACCAGTAATGAGAGCAACTTTACCTGTGAGTGAACTCATGGTTAAAACTCCTATTTATAATTAAAGCTAAAAGATCATTTCTGAGGCAAGGGTTAAGTGATAGGAACATTCATTAAAGCGATGCATTACTTTTTCTAAGCCATCATGACCGCATCATTGAAAATGTGGAAATGTTTTTTATTAGCCTATTTCCGGAAGTGCTCCGCTAACAATACCAATCTGAATAGCAATTACCGTAAGGCCACAAAGAAAAACTAGTATCAACGTTGGATTACGGCCTTTAACACGATATCCTCCTTGATTTTCTTTACGACAACGCCAGACCAACAGGCAAGGCAGTAGTAACGCCAGAATTGATAACGCAACAGCGGCGAACGATAATGCCATAACAAAGTTAGGGTAAAATAGGGCACATAACATAGGTGGAAGAAATGTTATCAGGCCAGTTTGCAAACGTCCGATGGTATGGTTGTGGCGTTTCAGTAGGTCGGCAAGATAATCAAACAGGCCGAGTGAAACACCCAGAAATGAAGTTACCAATGCAAGGTCAGCAAACAGACGGGCGGAAAGTTCCATTCTTGGTGAAATAACAATTTCCCTTATGGCTTGCAATAAACCATTTAATCCAGATTGTTGAGCAAGGATTCCAACAAAGGTTTTGGAAGAAATTGCCCCAAGAGTGACTAATTGCCACAGAATATAAGCACACAAGGGAATAGCACTACCGATAATAATTATTTTTCGTAGTTTATTTGTATCCCCTCCCATATAGGAAACGATACTCGGTACACTTCCGTGAAAGCCGAATGAAGTAAAAATCACCGGGATGGCAGATAACACAAGCCCTTGTTCTAACGGCATTGATATGAGATTGATTTTATCAACATGAGGCATCATCACGCTGAGTACTATCACCAGAAACACGATTTTGGCAGTAAACACTAAACGATTAATAAAATCAACGGATTGGGTGCTGATACATACGACACCACCGAAAATTATCGTAAACGCAATGATCCCAATGGAAACAGATATTTTTTTACCCAGCCAAGAAGACAGGCTGGCAGCTAACAATTCACCAGCCCCGCTGATATATGCCGTTGTCAGAGCATACATCAGGAATAGCATACTGAAGCTCGCTAATACCTGCCCACCGGTACCTAAGTAGTGTTTTGCAATCGTTCCCAGACCGGTACTGGCCTTATTATGTTGATAAACTTCTACCAGCAGGAGTCCGGTATAGCACATCAATGCCCACAGTACGATTAACATAATCAGTGTCGTTCCAAAACCGACACCTGCTGCAGCCAGTGGCATAGCTAGCATTCCTGCTCCAATAGTCGTGCCGGCTATGATAAAAGTACTACCAATAGTGCGATTCTTCACGCTAGCCTCATTTTTGCATGGGTTGATAAAATTGTGTCAATAAAAATTATTCCTCAATGGAATGCAGCGAAAAGCGCCACTTTATTGATTTTCATAGTTCTCCATTTTTGTAAAAGAATTACGAAGCATAGATACTGTGGTTAGAAATTAAAATTTTAAAGCGTAACTTCCTGTACTAATACCCCGCGTAGTCTTATTAATACAATTTGGCGTTGAGTAGATACACTTATATTAATAGTATAATAACAATGAATGGTTCTGTCGCATTAAGCCCTGTCTGGATAGTATTGCATTTTTTATTGATTGAACTGATGATGTTAATAGGTGTGACATTGTTCATTATGATGGCCTCTCTTTATTGAAATAAATCATATATTTTCAATACACTGCTGATAGGGGGAGAGATGACTGTCTCCTTATGAACGACAAAGTGATAAAGGTGTTAATTGAATATAGGTGTTTTATTTATATAGGTAATAAATTTATTTTACACTAGACATTTAACCACATTTCATGTGGTTGATAATTATAATTAATTATGTTTTCAGAGTATTCTCTGAGGAAAATTTTTATTTTTGTTGAATTGAGACTATATTAATAATTGAGTGTGATTTGTTGTTTTATGTGTTAATAGAAACGACCCATTTAAGAAGCAAAAAAGCAAAGGAAATTAACATCATGAGTAGTTATCCAAACAACAATATTAAAGAACAAACACCAGCTATTCTATCAGTAGAAGAGGGGGAGCAATTAACCAGGCGTTGGGGATATCCTTTAACAATTAAGGTAGATCCTGTTACTACTGGAGCAAAAAGATTTTCTGTTGGTACTGAGGATATTCCTCCAGGAAAGGTTATTCCTCGTCATCGTCATACACATTCAGAAGAGCTAATAATCGTACAATCAGGCTCTGTAATTGCTCACATAGGCAATGAAAGGCGTGCTTTAAGTGCAGGTGGAATGGCCTATGCTCCAGAAAATACGTGGATGGGGTTCGAAAATAGAGGTAATACAACTGCAACGATAATATGGATTTTTACTACCCCCGGATTTGAAGAATATGTTAGGGCAACATCAGTTCCCTCTGGAGATCCGGTAATTCCACTTTCAGCCAGTGAATTAGTTGAGATTCGTAAAAAATATAAATCCTACATCGAATTAGAAGGTGGGAATTTCGATAGCTATCCTACTGATGTGAAAAATAAAAAATAAACCTTATCTAAAGTTTTTCAAAATATTAAAATAAACTAAATATGTGGTTTTTATAATTACTTATTTCTATTTGTTGGGTTTGAATTTCATTTAAATATCAGCTGTAACTCTATTGTTGAATATTATTTTGTCTCCTATATTTATAGGTGGGATTATACTCTGTAAATTTTCTTATTAATTATTAGGAGGAATCATGACTGATATTTTCGAAAATCCAATGGGATTAAATGGATTTGAATTTATCGAGTTTTCATCACCAGAACCAGATTTACTTGAACGTACTTTCGAACTATTAGGGTTCATTGAAATAGCCCGACATCGTTCTAAAAATGTTTCTTTGTACCGTCAAGGTGAAATTAACTTCATTGTCAATAGAGAGCCTCAAAGTGCCGCTGCTTATTTTGCTTCTGAACATGGTTCAGGTGCCTGTGGCTTAGCTTTTCGTGTCAAAGATGCTCATCAGGCCTATAACCGGGCTATAGAATTAGGAGCACAACCTATCGAAATTCCTACTGGTCCGATGGAACTACGTCTGCCTGCTATTCGTGGTATTGGTGGTACGACACTATATTTGATTGATGACTCTAAAGAAATAATTTCAATATATGACATTGATTTTCAATATCTAGATGGTATAGATAAGTATCCAAGAGGCTATGGATTTACAAAAGTTGACCATCTTACTCATAATGTCTACCGAGGTCGTATGATCTTTTGGGCAAATTTTTATGAGAGTGTTTTTAATTTTCGTGAAATTAGATACTTTGATATTAAAGGTGAATACACAGGTTTAGTTTCTAAGGCAATGACTGCACCTGATGGTAAGATCCGAATACCTCTTAATGAAGAATCAGATAAAGGTTCTGGTCAAATAGAAGAATTTTTAATGAAATTCAATGGAGAAGGTATTCAACATATAGCATTACTTACTGATGATATTTTTCATAGTGTGGATAAACTAATTGAAGCAGGGGTTCCACTTATGAAAGCTCCTCCAGAAAGTTATTATAAAATGCTTGCTGAGCGCATACCTAATAATGGTGAGGATCCTAAGCTACTTCAAAGAAGAGGTATTCTCTTGGATGGTTCTATCGAAAATGGAACGCCCCGCTTACTATTACAAATATTCTCAGCTAATCTATTAGGTCCAGTGTTTTTTGAATTTATCCAACGTAAAGGAGACCAGGGATTCGGAGAGGGTAATTTCAAAGCGTTATTTGAATCCATTGAGCGAGATCAGGTTGAACGTGGAGTTATAACAATTTAATACTTGAAAACAAAGAAATACCACTATGTGCTTTATATCTGGGTCGGTATCTTTCTTGTATTATATTTATTAACTTGAGGTTATGCTGTAACACTTTGTAATATAGCTACAACTGTCTTCCGATTGATATGAAAAATTAAAGTTCGTGACATATCACAATAAATCTTTTATAAGATGTGTCACGATAAAAATAAATAAAAGAATTATATTCGATCTTCAGAAGACATGAGAGGGATGAGAACTCTACTGGGCTCTGGAGATTTGTGAAAGAGTTTCACAATAAAAATTTGCAATGTTGCGCGAGAAAATTTGGTTTGTAACTATTGTTCATCTTTACATTAAAGAAAAAAAGCCGTGAGGGTTAAAAATGGTCAAATTGGGCTGCTATTTCACGCTCAGGGCTTCATGTTAAAATTTATCATTTTTACGAAATCGATCACAAATTAAAGTCAGTTATTCCTGTGGCTTAGAACGGACTTTCCTTTCTAATAATTCTCCAGTATAAGAATCGAAATACCGACTAGGCCAGATCTCTGAGGGATGGATACCCAGGTAATTTGCGATAATCCATTCACCTTTCGGCCACGGCCTACTGAATGCATTTGCCAGTGTAGATGAACTGAGTCCCGCTTCACGAGAAACAGCCGCTAAGGTTGTTCCACGTTTACGTAATGCTGCGATGATATCGGCCTGATGCCAGTCAGTTCTAATGTTGTTATTCATTCCTGCTACCCCTTCCATTAATTAATATTGATGGTGGCGATTCAGACAGGGTTCGCAGTACCGGGGATTACCATCCGGCGAGGCCGAAGCCTCCCCCGCCTGAACCACCATTGAAAGGGTGATAGCAGACGCACTGGTAGAGGAACTTACTACCAGTGGGTAATCCTTACAAGGCTGCGAAACCTTACCACTAGATTTTGCTAATGGCGGGAATACTTTAACTGATTGCTTTATCTAACTCAATAACCGAACGGCTAAGTTGAACGACTATAAATCCGTTCAATGTAACGCCCGCGACCATCACCGTGCCCTAAATCCATTGATACCAGTGCCCGTGCTTCCTGACGGCTAAAACCATTTTGTTGGTAAAAATTAAGCGCATCCTGCGCCCACGCATAACGCAAACTGTGGGGAGAATGACAACCGATTAAACCAATCTTTGTGGTATGTGTCCGCCAGTAGTTCATGGCTTGTTTGAGATCCGGTTTATCAATCAATCTACCGCCGCGTTGTTCTGCAACAGCCATAGCTTGCTCGACAGCCGCTTTTACAGCAGTAACATCCAATACACGGGTTTGTCTTGGTCGGCCACCTTTTGTACCGAAAACAACATGTAGTTTCGGCTCTGGCTGTTCTAATTGTTTGCGCCAGCTTTTCAATGACGCACTGCATTGCACCGCTTCCTGAGAACGTAATCCCAGTAAGCGGGCAAGTTTCAAGGTGACGGCAAATCCAACATCACGTTCAAGTGCTTTTTGATAAACGGCCTGAAACGTAGTATCAGGGATCGCCTGTTTCGTTCCGGCTCGGCTGGTGCCGCTTAATCCCAATGCCTGATTGCTCAAACGCGGCGAGGTTTCCAGTTTTTCTCTGCCTGCCACACGGAAGATATTACGCAATGCGGACATTTCATTCTGCACTGTTCGTTTGGCAATCCCCTGAGATAAACGGGTATCAACATACTGCTCTACATGTTTGGTTTTCAAATTCTTGAGACTTTTCACCTGAATATTCAGGCTCAATAACAACGCGCCCAAACGTCCTGCAATCCGAATACGGTCATGGCAGGTCTTATGACTGCCGCCACCTTGTCGGGCAAAAAACTTTAATTCTTTCATCAATCGACTCATCTCATTTTCCCTGTTGATACCTAACGATATGCGATCTCTGGCGCGCGTCAGTGCGGCAAAACAGAAAGCACCGGTTTTGCCCTTGACGAATATCTGTGCGCCAGAGTGAACGCAGGTTGAGGTATTGCGGGGTATCGGTTGAGTACGCGGTACTGCCGCCTGCGTGTGCAGGTCATCCCCTCCGGCAAAAAAGCCAGCCTCGATATCGTCAAGTTCTCCTTTTTCAATCTAAAAATGCAGTGTCAGATTCACTGCGTGGTGAAGCAGGCGTGAGCCTGTCAGGGTTGTGTTGTTTTTTGGCTGCGGCGTCACTTTCAGCGGTAAACCGGCAAAAAGTGACGCCTTAAATCCGCAAACGGTCAGCAAAAGTCGTGCAAGCGTTGAAATGCCAACAGGCATAGCAAAACGCCGCAAGGTTCGGTGTCAAACGGAAGCAATGAGTTAATTGTTTAGGGGTAAAAAGTTGTCTGCTGAATATTTCAAATATGAGCAGTTAATACGTTGAATCAAAAGTGAAAATCATTCTGAACGTGGGGTGTGATATGAGTTCAGGACGTCACTGGATCTCACTATGCAAAAGTTAAGTGAAAATGAGGTCTGATGCTGATATGAAAGAAGTGCATGGCTCAACGTTCAACGCACTTGGGAGACTATATAAAAACACCTTTTTGAGGTCTTTTTCAGTTTAAGAGACTTTCACCGCCGGACGATGGGTTAGGTGTCTGACGATATCTGCTTCCAAAAGTGTGCAGATGTACCGCAATGCTTGCTCTCCCTTTCAGGCTACAGGAGTTTTATTTCGCCACCCGAAGGCGATCCTGACAGGCGATGGATCGTTTGTGTAGAAGAGATATTAACGTTTAGCCAGAGGCGAGTCAAATCGGGGCAGTTCGTATTAACCTTATTTTTTCTATAGTTCCGTGCCTATTCCACTAATTTCGCCATATTCTGCCAAAATCAGGTGAAAATTCCATCTAATTGGTTAATTAATTTTATTGATGAGTATGTACAATAAATTAACCTGCCGGATAAAAAAATCTAACATAAAAAAGTAAGCATAATGAACAACAACAAGGAATCACTGTACCTGCGAGAACGTGCCTATTTGCGGGAACTGGCACAGCGCGTGGCGAAAGACTCACCGCATCTGGCCGATTTTCTGATTTCCTCTCATGACCCCGATATTACGCGTCTTTTTGAAGCCTTTGCCCTGTTGATTGCCAGTGTCCGGGCTAAACTGGAGGACGAACTCCCCGAAATCACCCACGGGATTCTGTCCCGTATCTGGTCGTTAGCGTTATGTCCCATCCCACCCACCACGATACTCCAGTTTTATCCCGCCGATGGTGAACATCAGGGTTGCACAGATATTCCGGTGGATACCGCCGTTTCGGCTCACCACAACGGGCAGTTAATGACGTTTAAAACCCGCCGTCCGCTGCATATTGAACCTCTGGTCGTACAACAACGCACGGTGAAAAAAACCGGCACTCACAGTGAAATTATGCTGACCCTGTGCCAGACCGGCACGACATCTCCGGTCTGGCAAAGTGGTGCATTAACTTTTTTCCTCGGCACGGACACCGAAAAGGCCGCCCAGCTCAGTCTGTGGCTGGATCAATATATTTGTGAGGTCAGCCTGAATACGCAGGGCAAGCAGCGAAAGCTGCGCGGTTTTCCTTATGGCTGGCATGATCTGCTGGATAGTCCGGTGCTGCCGGTGCCCAAAAATACGTATTCTGGTTTGCAACCGTTGGTGGAATATTATGCCCTGTCCCCACTGTATAACTTTGTCACACTGGATATCAGCAAAAGTTGTACAAAAGTACCCCTGAATGCGGATGGTACATTTGAACTGATTTTTCGTTTCGAGGGTGAATTGCCGCTGACGGATATCGACGAGACATTCTTATTGGGCTGTGTACCGGCTATTCATCTGGAAAATCGGGTAAGCCTGCCCATTGAGCTGGAAGCTGACAACCACCGTTATTCTCTGCCGTTGGGAGAGTCGGTGCGGTTGTTCCGGCTGGGTGATATTGAGGTTGTGGAACAGCCCGATGACAGTGAACAACGCGGGACACCGTATCACTGGCTGCCGATTGAACAGTTTACCCCGGCTGGGCATTTTCTAGACGGGAGTGATCAACCCGACACGTTTTACTACCAGCTTCAGACTGAGCCTGATTTTCTGGGCCGAATCCAGCACCGGCTGCATTTTTTTGATTTGACGGGCAAACCGGCCAACAACTTACCCGCCATTGCGATTTTGTGTTATTTCACCGGCTACCATGAACAGGCACCGGCATTGAAGCAAGGCACGATTAGTGTGACGCAGGAAGGTGCACCGTCTCATCTCAGCGTCCACAATATCACACCGGTCACGACCGATTACCCACCTCTGTTGCAGGAAAAGAGCGGCTGGCCGCTGCTGTCCTGCCTTTCCAGCCCGCCAATGATGCTGTTTGCCACCGACAGCCTGAAACAGTTTCTCCGGCTATTTGACCCGTATGCCGACACGCATCGCCCCCTGAGCCGCCAGTTCCGTCAGCATATTGACGGTATTGTGCAGGTGGAAGAGCGCCTGACCGACCGGATGCGGCTGGGGCGTTCTGTGCGCGGGCATTTACTCGCGCTGACGCTAAATCCCGACTGCTACCGTAATCCGGGGGAGATGTATCGGTTTTGTCGGTTAATCAATCAGGCGTTGGCGTGTTTTATCACCCAGTCTGCGTTTGTCATGCTGGAGATTTTTACGCCGGACAGTCACAAGGCACTGTGGCAGTTCTGGCATGTCGATGGACTACGCCCGGAAATGTAATGGATTAAGGAACACATGACAGAAACCATAAGGAAAGAATCAATATGAAAAGTGGATTACGTTTTGTCTGCACTATTGCCGGTGTGCCGGCAGACACATTTGCTGTGGGGGAATTCTCCCTGCAAGAGGGATTATCAGAACTCTTTACCCTGAACCTGACGCTGGTCAGAGCCGGTAACGCGAATCCGTTCAGACCACAGACTGACATTGATTTGGCCTCACTGTTGATGCAGGAAGCGGTATTGCAGGTGTTTAACGGGGACAGGCTGCAACGTAAAATCACCGGCATCATCTCCCATGCGGACTGGGTTGGCACCGATGGCAATAAGACACTCTATACTCTGACGGTGCGGCCTGCCTGCTGGCGGTTGACGCTCAATCAGGACAGCCGGATTTATCATCAGCAAAATGTCCCGGCGATTTTAAACAGCCTGCTGAAAAAACACCGGGTACAGGCCGATTCTAAGCTCTACGATGTACATCAGGACCGGGAATACGTGACCCAGAAACGGGAGTCTGATTATAGTTTTTTCAGCCGTCTGGCGGCGGAAGAGGGCATCAGTTTCTGGTTTGAGGATGAAACGGCGTTTTTCAGCGACAGCCATCTGGGGATGACTGCCGGGCTGCCGCTGCAATACCAGCCCCAGCCGGAAACAGCCTACGGAACCGATACGATTTATCAGGTACGGTTGGGTGTCGGTATGAGTCCGCAGCGCAGCCTGCATAAGGATTTCAACCCGGCAGAGCCGCGTTATCACCTCTCCCATATGCACAGCAGCGAAGGTTTCCGTGATTTTGGCAGTCAGACCCCCTATACCGTGTTTGAAAGTTACGGGCGTTTTCAGAAAGATGCGGCGGCTATTCCGTTTTTAAAATACCGGCAGGAAGCACTGGACAACCAGAAACAGACCGGTAGCGGCAGCAGTAACTGCATCAAACTGATGCCGGGCAAAATCTTTGAGATAAAAAATCACCCGCATAAGCCGTTGAATGTGCGTTGGCAGGTGGTCGGCATCAGTCATCATGGGCGTTGCCCACAGGCACTGGGCGACAGTGGCGGTGAAGGCTCCACGCTCTCCAATCATTTCAGTTTTATCGACGGCCTTGCCGACTGGCGTCCGTCTTTCCACTATAAACCGCTGGCCGATGGGGATGAAACCGCCATTGTGGTCGGCCCGAAAGGGGAAGAAATTTTTATCAATAAAGACGGTGCGATTAAAGTGCATTTTCACTGGAACCGCTACGACCAACCGGATGATGGGGCATCGTGCTGGGTGCGGGTGGCCCAGGGCTGGAATGGTAACGGTTTTGGTTTTATGGCGATACCCCGTATCGGTCAGGAAGTGATTATCTCCTATCTCAATGGTGATATTGACCGACCGATTGTCACCGGCTGTGTTTATAACGGCTTGAACCGCCCGCCACTGGATTTACCGGCCCAAAAAACCCGCACCACGTTTAAGACCAAGACCCACAAAGGCAAAGGCTTTAACGAACTGCGTTTCGAGGATGCCAAAGACAGTGAGGAAATCTATCTCCACGGCCAGAAAGATTTCACTGCGCATATCGAAAACGATGCTCACTGGCATATCAAACATGACCAGAAACAACGTATCGATAATAACCGTTACCATGATATCCGTGCCGATGACCATCATCAGGTGGCGGGTTCGCGCAAAATCACCACTGAAGGCGATGTGTCGCACCGGATTGCCGGCAGCCAGCATACCCAGACCGGCGATGCGACCGTGATTGACAGCGGGCAGGAAATCCACCTGAAAAGTGGCGGCAAGGTAGTGTTGGAAGCGGCGGCAGAAATCACGCTGAAAGTGGGCGGCAGTTTTCTGAAAGTCACTCCTGCTGGCATTTTGTCTTCAATGATTAATGTAGGGCAGGGTTCAGGTGGCAGCGGGCGAGGGGTTTCACTGCAATTACCGGAAGGCGTGGCACCACTGGCACAAGTAGAACAGCTCCCGATGGCGGAAGTGCTTCCGGTCACTGAATTTCCGGTGCAACCGGCTTGTGCAGAACTGGCACAACAGGATGCCAGTCTAGTCATTAAACCTGTTAAAGAGTAAACACAATGGAAAGAGTTACCACAATGGAGAACACAGAATCTGCAATAAGCTGGCAAGACTGGTTGAATGAATCCAATAAAGCGCCTGTCTTCTTCATTCTCAATTCACTGGCTAAACCGAATCCGATAGAGCCATTTTACCGCCATGACTGGGTTGAACAGGCATTTCCGCTGTATAGCGGTACCCCGATGCGCAATATGTTGAAACAGAGTCCGTGGTTGGTGCAACCGAAGGCTAACCAGTTATTTCAGATAGGGGCCGTGCTGGATAACCATGCACTCAGTGACAATAGCTGGGGCTGGGCTTACCGCAGCCCGACACCGTGGCAGGAACAGCTTAACCACTGGCAGCAGCGGCAATGGGTCATGATGAATGGCGAACCGGTGCTGTTCCGCATGATGGATGCGCGGATATTGGGCGCACTGATGCCTGCCTTTACGCCCAGCGACTGGTCACTGATGCTGTCACCCGTCACCGAACTGGTGATAGACAGGCCGCAACCGATGTGGTTTTGCCGTCCCGACGCGTGTAGCGAAGGTAACAGTGAAATCCCGTTTACATTGGGTGAACATTTACTGGCCGTCTGGTTACGTTCACCTTACGGACTGAAAGTCTTCACCAGCTCCCTTTATAACGATTTATGGGAAAACCACGGTGCAATGGCGAAACAATGGGATCAACCAGAAGGCAGTTTAGAACCCCGGATTGAACAGTGGTTGCGACAAAAACTCGAAGCCGGACAACGTATTGAAAAAGTATCCAGTCAGGATTACCTACTGGCGATGGAACAAGAAAAAGAACAGGAGAGAGAGCGATGAGTGATGAAAATTCGGTTTATTGTCATGATTGCCAGAAAATACTTAAAGACGATTTATACATTAAACTGGTTAGAGACTACACACATGAGCCGATACCTAATACGCCTTATACACTGACAAATAAAGGACAGGAACATTCAGGCACGAGTGATGGTAACGGGATGAATCTTGAAAAAGGTTTAACCAGTACACCGTTTACCGTCAAAATAAATCCTTCTCAGTCAGTTTAGTTGGAGCGCCTCATTAAAAATAGGAATGAGTCGAATGACGGATATAAATAATTTAGTAACGGAATGATATTAACCCTATCTTAATCAGGAAGATGTAAATGACTGAAGTCTTTAAAAAACATAAATACGATGATATGGCGTTGTACAAAAGCACCCAATCAGTGGCCGCGTGTGACTGTCATTTCGAAGAAAAAGACGGAAAACAAATTAAAGTTATTGATGTACCCGTACTCACCTGTGAGTGTGTTTGGCGCAGGTATCAGAAAGAGGCCGAAGACATTGTTGCGCCCGGCGGCAAATTGATTGCAGATCCTAAGGAGCGCAACAAACGTATTAATGCGGCTTACGCTAAAATATGGCTGGAAGATAACCGTTTTCAATGGGCAGGCCTTGCTGCTTTTGCTTCCAAACAAGTGGGATGTGGTTTGCTGCATGCATCTAAGATGAACGAAAAGATACAAGCTCAAAGTGACACTAAAAAGCGTGTAGTTAAGAGCGTAATGGAGGTTGATACATCATGGCAACTGGATTGGCCAATTTATCCAAAGCCTATGACCGAGAATGAGAGTGCAAATATTGCTCATGCTATGGAAGAACATAAGCAAGCTCGAGAAGATAATCCTATGTCATTTATGCCCGACGCCCGTTTGCCTGGTGATAAATTAAGCATTACACAGAAACAGTTCGACCATGTGTATGAAATGATGGCGTTGGGAAATACAACGTTATTTTTAGATGTATACCCGCTGCATGCTTTCTATAAGCAACGCGGGTTGGAAGAACTCAAAACTTGTCTAGGTGCGCGTCAAAATATCTACGGTAATAGCCAATTTCCAATATTGTGGCCGATAGGACAAAAGAATTTTAAGTTTGGCCTTTCCTATGAAGATATTCTACTCGCCTTTGAGGCTATAGATGCAGGTAGAATTGCTCAAGGTGTTGTGCATCTCGCTAATCACGAACAACTCAATATATTACAACCCACAATGTACAGTGATACTCACTTAGTCTTATTATTACGGAGTAATCAAATCTCTTTTGTCACTGGCTTTCCTTCTGGTGTAGCGGAATCGGTTGAATTAACGTTGGCGAGCCAGTGCCGACGTGTTGATGATGGCCGTACTATCGAATTTAGTGATGAGTCACTGGCCGATCTTTCTGATATAGAACAACGTATGCCTTTCGTGTATAAAGCAGCAACCCGTTTTGATGAGATGCTGCATGATAGCAATCGAAGTTTGCTCGAAGAATCTCTAAAAAATATTGCGGCAGGGCGAGGTGTAGAATGAGTCTCTTACAACGCATAGGTTGGTGGCGTAATGGTTTAATCCTTACGATTTTCATTGCATTAGGGCTGACCGCAGTTTACCTCTACCATTCCTTTTATTCCAAGGAACCTGTGATAGCTCTGATAATCGGTGAACCTTACGAGGATATGCGACAGCGTTCCAGTGCCACTATTGCTCCACACCTTCCGGGTAAGATTTGGCATAATATTCCAAAAACGGATGCGCGATTACGGTTTATCGACCCAAAATATGGATTCATTACCCCACCTGCCAGATTTTTAGCTGTTTCCTTTAATGAAGATGGAATAATCTATAGTGTACGTATGTCTCCACAAATCGAGCCGTTACTCTACGATGATGTGATCCAGATCGTACTGGATTTACAAGAACAGTGGCGTAAAGCAGGTTGGGTGCCGAGGTCTCCTCCTTTGGCTAATACATCAGAATTACGAACTCAACTTCGCAGTATGAAGTGTTCTGAAACAACCAATTGGCGAGCCGATGATCAGTATCGGATCATGATGAATTTGGGATGTTTTAAAGATAACAGGCATCCTAATGAAGAACGATATATGATCACTATGGAGATTGCTAAGGCACGGTAGCCAGGCCGTGGGCAAATCAATGAAGCAAACTCAACTTAGTGTGAGAAGATAATATTTTCACACCCGAAATTCAGATTGACACTGACGCGCTACGCTTGTCATCTCCGAGCTACCGGGCTAATACATTAACCCGGTAGCTCGGAGAGCTGAAAAAACATAACCGTTACTATCGATTATCTTTATATAACTGCGCCAATTTTCACGGGATAACGGGGTAAATGACATATTTATTATATATTTCATTGTGTTACTCTATCCCATATTATCCCAGCTTATCCCGTAACATAACCTCACAGCTTTAAATTACTTTAAATTCAAAGAATTAATACCTGCCAGAGCAAAATTTTTTTCGGGATAACTGCCATTGCCACGATATCACTTTATTTGTAATCACCTAATGTTACGGGATAGCGCGGGATAATACGGGGTAATTAAAACAACTATAACTATCTGATATATATTAAAATAAATCTGTCTTATCCCAATATCCCGTTATCCCAACGTTTTTTCTCCTACGTGAGGTTAATCCTCGTCCCTGAAAATCAGCACCACAAACCGCCCTTGAGTGCCGTTTACTGAGATGGTTTTGCTGATAAAGCGATCTTTCTCCGCTTTAACCAACATTCCGGCCTCTTCTAAGGCTTCAAAGCCTGATTTCTTCTGTAACCCCTGCAATATTTCTGCTTCAAATACACTGGGGATAATATGGTATTCAGCCTGTCCATCATGACGGCGGTTATGCACCAGATACCCGGCAAGATCGCTAATTCTCATGGCATGTGAGGTGTCAATATCCCCGTTTGGTCTACCATAGGTATAAGGCTGAAAGCGTGACAGCCCGTATTTCTGGATAAAGTCACGCGTTCGCGTTATTACCTGATATTTTTCCCTGTTTCCGATACCAAAGTCGGCTAACCAGTCATCGAAACTTTGTTTTATCGCGGCGCGACTCGCTTCTTTACTCCAGCCAGTGATATGGGTTGCCAGCTCTCCAACGGCATCCAGTAACGCGAAACGCACGGCAACGCGCTTGACTTGCGCTGAGGCTTCTTCTGGCAGGGCATCAAGCCATTCTTTTTCTTTACGGGCGGTCATGTCGATTGCCTGCTCCTGATTCTCAGACAACCACCGAATCCATGCCCGACCCGCGGCACCACAATAGCGTTTGGATTCGCGTTTGATGGCTCTTGCATGGGAATCACCATCCTCATAGCCATTGAAACATGCCGTATCAATAAACGGCACACTGAGCAGTCTGACAAGCTGCCCGGCTTTTGGGGTGATCCCGCCTTTTATCAGAAACGTTTCTAAATCTTCCTCGCCTGTTGAAAGAGCAGCAATCTTCCAGCGGATCACGGCACGGTTCCCACCTTCCCGTTTTCCCTGAATTTTACCGACACCGTTAAACAGGCTGTAGGCACTGTTAGCGACTTCCTTCGGATTCGAGCTTTGTCCGATTTCGTCAATGGGCATAAAGCCATCATTACGGGCTGCGGCCTCATTGTTTAAACCGTGGTTAGTACCATGCCATGATAATTTCAGTTCTTCGGGATCACCGTATAAGCTGCTGGCCGCCTCAACGGTGGTGGTTTTCCCTGCGGAGGATTGGGCGAATAAATGCACACCAAAGCAGGTCCCGCCTGTCAGTGAATTAAGTGGGGCAGACAATCCCACCAGTACGCCCAGCATCATTGAGCGGTTGCCTTGCAGTAATGACGCAACGTGTGTTATCCACTGTTCGGCGCTTCCCCTGACCACATAACCGGCAATGGCAGATGTGCCGCCACTGAACGCGACAGGCATATAGGGCTGACCGATGATTTCACCGTCCGGCATGACATATGCGCCGCAGTGCCAGCCTGCTTTCTGTGTCACAACCCATTCACGGCGATCGCCGCTGCGTTGCAGATGCTCAGCTAAAACAGGCAACAGACTGTTTTTTACGGTGATGTTCATTCCCCGCGAACGCAGTCTGGCCCAGCCAACCGGCATCCCGATTTCACGGCGCGGAAGTGCCTCAACAATATATTTTCCTGTGCCTTCCTGACGTAGCTTAATAATGAGATAACCTTCGCTGCCATCATTGCCAATACCAACGATTTCCATGTAATCACTCAGCCATTTTTCGACTTCGACGATTTCGCCACCTTGTTCTTTCGGTTCAACCCAATAAATCCCATTCTTGCGGATATCGATATGGGGTTTTAGCGGGTCGTATTCTTTCTCTCGGTATTCATCTGAATCAGTGGTTACAGATTTTGACACTGCTACGTTCTCTACCGCCTGATACAATCCATTACTGAATGCCTGCTTTGCGGCCTCAATACCATGCTGCTGGCGATAATCATCCCAATCGGCTTTGTATTCCGTAGGTGGTAACGTAACCCAACCATTCACTGCAAGAGCCGCTTTCTCTGCTGAAATCTTGCCGATATTTACTTTTGGTTTGCCGTTCTTATCCAGTTCGCCAGGGTGATGCCAGTCATTATCTGCTGCCAGAATAATTTTCGTGTCCGGCCAACGCTCCTGAATGGCTTTAGCGACAGAAAGCAAATTGCCAGCATCCAGCGCCGCCAGAACAGTGCCTTTATAGAGTTGGCTAACCGTCAGTGCAGTGGCATAACCCTCGGTAATGATTAGCGTGTCGGGATTTTTTTCCAGGTCTGATACAGTAATAAATGCGCCTTTCTTCTGGCTGCCAGACAGTAATTTTTTCTCACCGTCAGGTTTGATGATCTGTGCACCAGTGACCTTTTTATCTAACGCTGTCAGTGCCAATAATAAGGAACTATCTTCCAGTAAACGCTGATTATGGTGTTGTAGTCCCTTTGCAGCCAGATAGGGAGATTGCCCCACGACAGTCTGTGCCATCAGTGCCGCGACTCTTTCGGCAATCGGCTGTACTGGATAAGTGATTTCTTTGGCTGGTTTGGATTCTGGCAAAGGTAATGCCAGTACGTTAGCAACAATCTTAGCAGCCTCAAGAACTGAGATACGGTTGGTTTTCGCTACTAAATCCAATCCATCTCCGTAGTTCGGAAGATCACACTGGCGACAGTGCCAGTTGCCGTGATGGTGGTCATCAATAAAGTGAAAACGGTCGGTGCCGCCGCAGACAGGGCAAGCGCTATGTTTATCCTTTGCTGGGATCTCAATGCCACAAGCAGGCAACAGATTTCCCCAATAGTACATAGCGGATTGCTTCACGGTTTGGATAAATTCGAGCGGTTTTTGGCTGCCTGATTTATCCAAAGATGTCAATTTAGGGCGAGTTTGATTATGCTGTGTATCAGCCATTATCGTTACTCCTAATAACGGTTATTGGTCAGACGCCTCAGATGTGTTCCAGCACACTGGGGCGTTGTTTTTTCATATTGATATAGGTAATGTGTAATGACACATAAATACATTACAGTGAGTATAATTGACATGTCAACACACAAAAATACCCGTCGGGGCAATCCTCCATTCCAATTCAGACTTGATCCTGAACTACGGGCGCTCATGGAAATAGCCCAGGCACAAGATGGCGATGAATCTTTATCTGCGTGGATTAAGCGCATTGTCCGTAGAGAATTGCAATCAAGAGGTATTGAATCTAACCTCTGAAAAAAGCAAGTTAAGGGTAGGCAAGTGCTACCCTTAGTTTTTGTATTCTTATCAAATGGTAGGTACATGTCATTAAATTCCACGAGACTCAGCAATCCGCTGATCTACCCAGCCATCAATTTCTGATTCAACAAATGCAACCGAACGAGGGCCGATTTTGACTTGTTTCGGGAATTGACCTTCTTTAATCAGCCTGTAGATCCATGCCTTGCTATAGCCTGTTCTGCGCTGAACTTCTGGCAGGCGAATAAGACTTTCTTTAGATGTTGTCATTGTTGGCATGTATACCCCCTGTTATCGAGTCCTTGAAATGCCTTGGTAGACGTTATTTGATGACAGAGGATTATTTAAAAATTCTGTTTAATTGAAAGCGTAAACTCTTTATGCAATTCGTAAAATTAAATGTGAGGTATTGGCTGTATGAAAAACAGTCCTGCGTGCCACGGGCACAGAAGATTAAAAAGCAATCATATGTATAATGAATGCTTTTTATTAATGAATTGAAAAATAAGGGAATATATTATTTATGCAGAGCGTGGAGCTTTAATTATTTATTTTTTGTATGAAAAACAGCCTTTGTTGTCTTGGGCAACAAAGTTTAAAAAAACATCTTTCGCGTAAAGTTCAATCAAAAGAAAGGTAAAATAAATTGTTGACAAGATCAGAATATAAAATTCTTCATAGTTTATGAATTGCACGTAAATATTTTTTGCTAGCATTGCCAGAAAAGGATAAAAAATCACCATATGATGATTGTTATACTATGATGGATTGATCCGTTACTCTATCTGGCAGGATTCTGTAGAAAGGTACGGCTAAATCTGAAAGTCAGCTATGAGCGAGGAGCGGAAATACGAAAGATCAAATTAAAGGAGAAGTTAATTAGAGAAAGGTGTAGGTAAAGCAAAAAGGGGGTTTCCCCCTTTTTATCAAGCAAATGTAAATTGATAATGTTTTTCATACTCACGCATAGACATTACATAAAATAAAAGCTGTTTATTTTCACTATCTGACTTGTTAATAAGTTTTCTAAAAAGCTCAAGGTTAGCTTTTTGTATTGGGTTGAGGTTGTCGCGAACGTTTTTTATGTCTTCAATGCGATTGGCATTCAAATAGGCAAAGTATTTCTGGAAAACTCCGGCAACAACATCACTCACTTGAATAAATAAATTATCGTGCGAAACATCAAACTGATAATCCAGCTTTGCCAATTCTTCATCATGCGGGAGCGAAGACTCAAAGCTCTCTTTTACAACCTCTTCAACATCAAAAATGTGCTTACTGTTAGGAAAATCCATGCCACGGTATCGATAGAAGAGAGCAAAAGCATCTACTAAGTAGTTATCACTACTATTATCCTGATCTCCATCTTCACTGGCTTTAGGTTTCTCTTCTTTAGCTTCAAATCTGAAGTCTGTGGTAAGAGTGAAATCATCCATTTCGTTTTCAATACACATTTCAAGTAGCTCTCTAAGGCTATTCATGTGTAGTTTTTCGTCTTGTGTAGCAAGAGGCTTATAAAGAAGGGTGTTATAGTGATCAAGAACTATGTCATGTAGCTCTTTAAGGAAGCTTTTTTCTTTTCCTGTAAAATATGGATAATCATAGGATTTCAGGAACCTTATGAATTTTTCTCGATTAGAAGAGACTATTTTATACAATTCATCTTTGTGGACATCTTGGTAGTGCCGACAATGTTCTTTAGAATGAAAGCTAAGAAGATTCTTTTCAAGACAGAATAGAACGCAGTCTTCAATAATATCAAGGTAAGCCCAGTATTCCATGTTGAGATTAAAATATTGAACATAGAGATCGCTTTGTAGCAGCCATTCAAACATCCCTTTAAGCTTGCGAGAGTTAAGCATAAAGATGAAGTCGCCAGTTGCTAGATGGTCTCTCTTGATCTCATTCGCTGTAGGTTGAAGCATAATGGATTTTTTAAGTGCATCGAAATCAGCCGTAGATGAGTCATTTAAGTGTGCCACACCACCTAAAACAAAGTTGAAACTTGAATACTTATCTTCATCATGTTCAATGTTATATCCGTCAATCTTATCTGATAAAGCCAATTTTCTTACGTTGTTAGATTCATCATAGTAGAAGGTATATTTTTTATTTTGAAGTCTATTGGGTAATAACATGCAGCATCCTTTTGATTGCTAATGGTAGCCTCTATAAATTTATATCATAAAAAAGGCTGATCTGCTCCCCGCTTATTGACTAAAGAGAGTGCTAGCAATGACTGCTTTTGGCACTGAGCTAACTATCAGATTAAAGATGAGATAGTAAAACTATGGTTGTATAAAAAGCAGACTTTGTTGGTAGTGCCAACAAAGTCTAAAAAATCATCTTTTATTCAGTATATTATAAATATTACTTAATGTTACTTAATGTTACTTCCGGCGTTTCTTAGCAAAATCATACGGCGTGATATGTTTTTCGCGGTTGGCATCCAGATAATCGGCCCACCATTGAACCATCAGTCTCCGTTCATCCAGATGTTTAGAGGTGTGAATATAGGCAGCTCTGACATTTTTTCTTTCTACATGGCTTAACTGGCGTTCAATGGCGTCATCGTTCCATAATCCTGATTCACCCATTGCTCCACGAGCCATTGTCCTGAACCCATGCCCGCAAACATCGGTTTTGGTATCGTAGCCCATGCCACGCAAGGCGTTATTAACCGTGCTTTCACTCATGACCTTTTGTGGATCGTGATCGTTAGGGAACATGACTTCACAGTCACCGCTCAGTTCGCGTAATGATTTGAACAAAATGACAGCCTGACGACTCAAAGGGACAATATGCTCCGTTTTCATTTTCATGCCCCGTTCGGAGAATTTAACGCCTTCAATGGCTGTTCTTGTGGCAGGGATTTTCCAGACAGCATTTTCAAGGTCGAGTTCTTCCCAACGCGCAAATCTCAATTCACTGGAACGGACGAATGTTAATAAAGTCAGTTCCACCGCGATACGGGTGATTAAGCGTCCACGATAGCGAGAAAGTCGGCTCAAAAATTCAGGTAAACGTTCGTGGGGCAGGGCGGGGTGATGTTTAGATTTAACAGTAGAAAGTGCACCAGCCATATCATTAGCCGGATTGGAATCAAGGATATCATTCTGAACGGCATAACGCATGATGGAAGTGACACGTTGCTGTAATCGCTGGGCAATATCATGTTTTCCATCAGCATCAACGGTTTTGATCGGTGCTAAAAGTTGGCTTGTCCGTAAAGTGGAAATATCAAGCCTGCCAATATGTGGGAAAATATAATGTTCAAGGCTGCGTAGAATGCGGTTGCCGTGATCTTCGCTCCAACGTTTATTGCTGGCGTGCCAGTCACGGGCGACCTTTTCAAAGGTATGTTTTCCCTTTACTCCAGCATGTGCGTCTTTTTTCTCGGCTTTGGGATCAATCCCTTGAGCAATCAGCTTTTTTGCTTCATCTCGTTTGGTGCGAGCATCAGCTAAAGAGATGGCAGGATAGACACCGAAAGCCAGTCGGTCTTCTTTCTTATCGGTGGGGCGGTAGTACTTCATACGCCAGTACTTCGAGCCGCGTGTCGTGACTTCTAAATAGAGGCCGCCACCATCAGCGAGTTTGTAGGTTTTTTCTTTGGGTTTTGCTGTTTCGATTTGTCGTGCGTTTAGTTTCATTATAAGGGGCACATTTAAAATAGAAGTGTAGGTGCCCCTGATTATGCCCCGCCGTGCATGTTGATTGCAATAGACTAGAGTAGACATAAAAAGAAAAGACCTGATTGATTTATCAGGTCTTTCTGAGAGTTGGTTTACTAGTGTAGACGTTAGTAAACTTATATTTGGTGCCCAGGGCGGGACTTGAACCCGCACAGCCTTACAGCCGAGGGATTTTAAATTCTTAGTACTTCCTTAAAAATCAATTAGTTAACTAAATTGTCGCTATAAACGTAATTTTTAGATGCCAATAAAATCAATATGTTATCAAGATCAAAAATGGGATAAAGTGAAGATATAGTGAAATAAAATAGAAGGGACTAGAAGTACCTTGGCGTGATAAGGTTCTCATTTCGAGAGCGGTTTTTTCTGCCCTCCAACCACCGGAACTGATGCTACTTTTCGGTTATATCTGGCCGTTTGACCGATATTTTTATGACCAGATATTCGTTGTTTCTCCTGTAATGTTCCTTCCAAATCCGATATCCCTTTGGCCTTCAAATCATGAAAAGTGAAGTTGAAATCCAGTTCTGGAAATTTCTCTTTCGCAGTATGTTTAGCTTTCCGCCAACGGCTATTAAAACCATCACGGGCGTACCGCGCTCCGGTGCGTTGATGGATGACATAGATACTGGTGACACCATCCTCAACAGGCAAATGCTGGCTTTTCTCAATAGCGCTATACAGCCGTTCTGTCCATAGTTTGATTTGGGCAACTTTAGTTTTACCCTGTTTAATGTATATCCCTTCTTCAGCGACTTGCGCATAAGTCAGCCCTAAAATATCGGATTGTCGAGCGCAGCATAAATAGGCAAGTTCCATTGCGATTTGAACCACCAGAGGGGATACAGAGTATATTGCGTTGTATTCATCATCGGTGATATACCGATCCCGTGGAATTTCTTTAAATTGCCTCACACCTCTGCACGGATTGCTAGTGACTAGCCCACGTTCATACCCCCAACCAAATACGCGAGACATAAAATTCTTTTCTCTGTTCGCCTGCGTTTGGCTACGCAATCCCCGTTTGTCCATATAACGGCGGATATGCTCTGGTTTAATCGTGTCTGGCTCCATTTTGCCAAAAACGGAATTTACCTTTTTAGCGTATTTGTAATAATCACGCCGACTTTCCGGAACTAGTCGTTTAAAGTCCGCTGAACGGAAAAAAGCATTAATCAGTGCGGACAAATCCCTTTTTTCTTCCTCTCCTTTCTCGTCGATAAGCGTTTTTTCATAAGCAGCCAACACTTCTTCTTGCGTTGCGGAAAGATCACATAACCGGACAGTCCGGTTGTCAGGTGTCTGGAATTCAAACGCAGATCGACCCCGCCGAACACGCGGGGGCATCCAGTTATCTGCGGGGTTTTTGCGTTTTCTACTCATTAGTCTAAAGCTCCGAAGTTAGGTTCCTGGATAGCGGGAGTGTTTTTCATCCTTTGTGATAAAGGATTATTGAAGTGTTCCCACGTTGTTCGGGGTCTACCATCACGGCGAGTCACAAAGAATATTCCGGCTTCTTTTAATGCTTCGCATTGTTTGGATGGGATCTTGAATCCCGTTAATTCTATGATATCTGCGTCACTGATAATGTCGTTTTTCGTATCCATATTTACCTCTGATATATGAAAACGTTCTGATAACTATCACTTACGTTTCATGGCCTCTAATAAGATGTCCTGCACTTCACGTTTAGAATTACGGCGTTCCATCACCAGCTCATCGACTGTACCTACGGTGATAATATGATGGATAAAAACAGGGCGGTTATGCCCGGCTTGTGCCTGACGGGTGGGGCCGATACGTTCAATGATTTGTTGGTATTGCTCCAAATCCCACCAGTGAGAAAAGAACACTAAGATATTCCCGCCATCCTGTAGGTTCAGGCCGTGGCCTGCACTGGCTGGATGGGCGAACATCACGGGGATTTTGCCAGTGTTCCAGTCGCGTAGTGTCTGAGGGTCAGCGTCCAGATGCCGGCCTTTCGGAAATGCTTTCAGTAACCTTTCTAAATCGTGCTTCCAGTGATAGACCACCAGCACGGGCATTCCGCCCGATTCAGCAATAACGCTGTCTAAAGCCTGTAATTTTGTATCGTGCAGTTCCTGCCAGTTTTTATTCTCATCGGTATAGATAGCGCCGCTGGCGATTTGCAGACATTTAACTGTCTTTGCCGCTGCGTTCAGTGCTTCAACGCCAATGGCGCCCAACTCCATGAACATTTCTTTTTCCATCGCCTTATATTGCTGGTGGACTTTGGATGGCAGATCGACACGAATTACGTTGTGGATTGGTTTTTCGATATCGAACCAATCTGCGGCATCTAAGGCGATGGTCACATCATTTAAAGCTGCTTGCATCTGCTCTTGGGCACAGGGCCACGGTTCCAGTTTTACCCACTGCTGACCTGGAAAGCGGATACTATTAAACCAGCGAGAAGTGAAAGCATTGTAGGTGCGGCCTAGTCGTTCACCCTGATCGATAAACCATGCTTGCCCCCATAAATCGACCAAGCCATTTGGGGAGGGGGTGCCGGTGAGATTGACCCAGCGTCTGACATATTTATGAGCAACTTTTGCCAAGGCCGCGGCGCGTTTACCGCCTTTCCGTAATCGGAACGATTTTAACCGTGTGCTCTCGTCCGCTATGACAGTGGCGAACGGCCATTGATTACCTAACGTTTCCACCAGCCAGACGAGGTTGTCATAATTGATGGTAAAGACACTGGCATTGGTATTTTTAAGCGCTTCCATGCGCTCTTTAGCATTGCCAACAATAGACTGTACTTCGATATTGTGGAAATGGTTCCACTTGTTCGCTTCATCCGGCCATGTGGAACGCGCAACACGTAATGGCGCTAAAACTAAGGTTGGCTGTGTTTCGCTGCCAGCCATATACAGATCTTCCATTGCCGTTAATGTTGCTAGACTTTTGCCCATACCCATACCAGCCCACACATTACAACGAGGGGTATCAATGATGAAATTGACAATATGGTTTTGGTAGGGGCGGGGGGTGAATGGTTTCATACTTTGCCCTTAAAGCAGTAAAGAGATAGGTATAAAAAACCCTGCTAATGCAGGGTAGGTAAGTTATCGTTTGTCTTCTTCCGGTGTCCACATAATGCCGCACATGCTACATGACCATTTATTATTTTCAGGGTAACTTCGGATCCCGTAGAAATTACAAAAAGGGCATGTTTTAGGTTTGTAGGCTTTTTTCTTAGGTAACTTGTTCGTATTGTTTGACATATAACCTCCTTTTAGAGATATCTTATGTCAGACATTGACGCGGTGATAGTGTGAAGTGCCGTTTATATTGATGGTTAATCAGGATACTAAGATTCTTTATCTTTACTTGGTTTCCTTATTTTATAAATAGAATTTTGGGTTTTTATATACCCGTCAGATTCATAACTCCCGGCGTTCTGAACTAATGACGTGATTATTTCAGAGCCGTCAGGGAAACGATTTTTACTGTCATTAAATACTTTGCCATATGCTACTGCTTTACCCTCACCATTTTTGTAGAAATCAGTTATTTCTAATTCGGCGGTATAGACAATATCTCGTGGTGAAATTTGATTAATGTAGGCAGCGAATGATGATTCTTCATTAAATTGATTACTCATGATTATGTCCTCTAATTTATTTTTATCCGTCATAACAACCACACGGCATATCATGGTCAACATCATCCATGTCGTAGCCTTTAGGGTTTTGTAAGAATTCACTCCAATTCCAGCGGCGGCCTAGCCCTTTAATCTGTTTCAGGTCGGCCATACGTTCCATAATTAGGGCTTTTTCTATCAGTTCAGGATGGTCTTGCTGGAGGCGTAAAAGTTCACTCTTTTTAGTGTAGGGACAACACCAGCAAGAGCTTTTTCCCGGTCTGGGAAGCCCGGCACGTTGAATAGCTTCTATACAAGTTTCTCTGTCCCATCCCCAATCATACAGCGGGTATTCATATCGAAATTTCTTCGACAGAACGGCATCGTTAGCCAAACTGCGCCGGGCATTGAGCACTCGTGTTTCTTCATCAAAATCATAGCCCACAAGCATTATGACCTTTTCACCACGTGCCCATGCTGCTTTACAAAGCGGATGGTTATTCCATAGTTTTTCTTGTGGCTCGATTTTAAATTTCTGACTGCAATTTTTAAAACCATATGCGACTGACGGTAACATATTTCGTTCACGGTAATAGGTATATAAATCTTTCTCCTGATATACCCATTCAGCTTTAGTTCTACCTTGCCGAAATACTTTTTTGCAAATGGTTATTTGTGGGCCTCCATTTGAAAGTAGCCAATTATTTATTACAGAGAGGTAATTATAAGTATGTGGTTTCTCACAACCCGTATCAGCGAATGTAATTAAATCGGGCATTAAACCTATTTCTAATAACCCAATTAATAATGCGACTGAATTAGTACCCCCCCCATATGACATGACAATCATAAGGTTATTTCCTGTTGTTAACATTGAGTTTTATGTCGGAAAGGTGCTTGGGAATTTAAAGTGACAGTTTTAAATTTTGTATGTATGGAGTTTTATTGATTTCATATTGAAAATATGATAATTATCTATGGACCATTAGCTCCATATCTAGTGAGATTAGCGAAACGATATGGAGCTAATGGCCTATATTGTTTAACTTTAAGAAAAAGCTTCATAAAAATCTTTTGTTTTTTGTTGGCTTTTTTCATCTTCTATTACTCCTCTAATCATTCATTTTCTGAGTTTATAAATTTGCTTTTTATATACTTCATTGTACCCTATTTGATAGGAAATGTTAATAAAATCAAATAGAAGAAGTGAATTATAAAATCATTCCCTCCACATTTTTACTATCCAAAACCACAACTGTTTGCCCTAAAGCCCTGAGCCTTTCGTGTTCCCGTAACTGGTCAGGGCGAGGTTTTTCGCCCGGTGCTTTACACTCAACAAAAATAACCTGCCCATTCGGTAGTACACATATCCGGTCGGGTACGCCACGGCGACCGGGGGAAACGAACTTATAGGCAATGCCACCGGCTTTTTTCACTTCATTAACTAAATGTTTTTCGATTACATCCTCACGTATTTTCATTTAATTTATCCCTGTGGTATTGCTTTAAACAAAATTCGGATCGGATTTCTGCCCATGCAATATTTAAGGTATTTCGCGAATGGCGAGCGGCTTTATTCCATACTTTTGACGCCCGTAAATAATCGCCCTCGCGTTCAATGTGCGCAGCCTCACGCGCAGCCCGAAAATATAACGGGCTGTCTCGGTATTTAAATGACATAGAACGTCCTTTATTCAGTAGGGCAGATGCAGTTTCCATCCCATAGAATATTAATGGGTGACGGGTCGTCAGGATGGGTGATTAAATCGACGTAATAAGTGGTTCTACGATAGACAACAGCATATATTTTTTCATTAATAATCTGCTTTAATTTTCCGGTTGCCATTCGGTAATTAATGGCTCGTCCATCACTGGTCGTAATAACGAAGCAACATTTTTCACCAATAGCTACGGATTTCGGCTTGCCATAATAGCCGCCGCATATTTCACAACGTTTCATGGTTTAATCCTTACGATATCTGTATGCCTCAAAACCGCCAGCACTCAGGGGTAGATCCGGTGCCCAGTCGGGATTTGTTGCAAGTAGGGTACTGAGATGTTCAGGTGAGAACTCCGGTGTATCGGGAGCCTCACTGATAATTTCATCGTGTACGGTTAGTACAATGTCATAACCGGCGGCCTCGATACGTGGCATATTGCCGGATAATATGTCTCGGGCTGCTGCCTGAGTGATATTTTCCACCAGCTTTCCGCCGTAGGTCTTGAGCCGTTGCCATTTACGGCTGTACGGGTTAGTGCCCATATAACTGATCTGCCCATCATCGAGACGGGGCGAGGGATAACACACTGCGCGTCCGGATGGTAAAACCACACGGAGCCACGCACCATCGCGGCGGACTCGCAGTTTACGGCAGGGGATAGTAACACTGGGTGAACTGATTGCCCGTCTGACGGCTTCTTCCAGTTCATACCAGAACGGCACGGTAGCAATGTGGGCATTACGCCACATGCGTTTGAGTGAGTCGCAGGTAATAAAGACTCTTTCACTTAAGCCGTAGGTCTGGTTCTGTTCGACTGACTTTTTATACCAACTCATTGCATCCCGCTGAACTTTTACCGGAATATTTGGCAGTGCGGCAGTAGCCAATTCTTCTAGGTCAAGGGCATAGGTCAGGGCGAATGTGACGAAAGCGGCAACCCCGCCACCGTATCCTAAACCGAGTTCCATTACTTTACCGATCTGCCTTTGGTCTTTGGTAACGTCTTCTGGCTTAATGTTGAATGCTCGGGCATAAGCCAGTTTATAGAGGTCTGGACCAGTGCCGTTGTCATACTCGCTGAACGCTTTTAACTTCCAGTCTTCACCTGCCAGCCACGCAAGCATTCGCCCCTCGATATTGGACAGGTCAGTAATGACCAGTTTTTTATCGTTCGGTGCGATGATAACTCCGCGTATCGCTGAGCTGGTCAGCTCCATGATGTTATCGTACAGAAGGTCAGCACAGTCGGCTTTGAGTGCCTCAATACCGGCGTCAATCGTGTCCTGATTTAAGGTGGCTCTGGGTAAATTTTGCGGCTGGAATAAACGACCCGCCCAACGCCCGGTACGTGATGCACCACAAAACTGTAAAGTGCCACGTAACCGGTTATCAGCACTAATCCCGTTCATCAAGGCCTTGTACTTACTGGTGCTGGTGGTACTGGCTTGTAACCGGATAGATAGTAGTTCTCGCAAAGCCAATGGGATATCGGGATCGGCAATCCGTCGCTCCAATGTACTTTTTTGCATATCGGGCAGTTCAATACCAAAGGCTGAGGTGATATGTCGTAACATGGCATCACGCTGAGTTGCTGCCTGTACATCGCCATCGGTCAGCTTCTGTGTGCGTTTCGCCAGCCGCTTTTGTTCCTGCTCGACGGCTTCAACGGCAGATTTAGCTAACTCAATATCCATACACACACCACGATCATTAATTTGCTGGTCACGGTGCCAGAGGGCTAACTCAGTGCCCTGATAATTCCATTTAGGCAGGCGCTTATGTACTTCGCGCATGGCCTCAATATCCAACCCCGCGTAAGCCACAAAACGCCGCCATTCTTCAGGATGCGTTTTGCTGGTGGCACGGCGAAGTGCGGAGTTTTTCGGGCGGGGCTTACAGAATAATTGGATTAATGCCTTGCCTTCTTTATCTTTCGCCTTATCCGCCGGAATGCTCAATACTTCACATAACGCACCTAATGCACCGGGTAAGCCGTGTGTTAATGCCTGTACCATCGTGTCACGCCAACGGGAAATATCCAGATACAGTTTCGGCATGTAATGACGTAAAACAGTCCGGTCAAAGTGGCTGTTATGGGCGAATAAAATAACGTTCGGGTCAATTAAGGTTTTACGTAATTCGGCTGGCATGGAAATATTGCTTGTTATATCCCATACCTGAACAGGGTTATTGTTTATCGCCCACGCAAATAACATAATTTCGGCATGTTCGGCGTAAATATGAGTACCATTTTTAATCGGTGTCTCACTATAGGTTTCGAGGTCGAGCCAGAGAATAGTATTATTCATAGTCGTTAATTTTAAATTGGTGAGGAATACATGGGGCGTTTGAAAGATTTTGTCGATTTTAAAAAATTAGTGATTACTGTTATTGTTGTGGTTTTCTTGCTTTATTGTTTCATATCAGGAAATATTTTCGCTGGGAATGTAACTGACAAGAATATCCCAACACGGGAAAAAGTATTACAATCATATCCAATGTTTGATGCATTGAATAAAATTGATCCAGAAGCATTTGAGAGTGTGTATAAAGAAATACAATTAATGCCTTATAAAGAGGATAAGGCGATTCAAAATGAATCTATATTGAAAGTTTTGGGATTTGTTAGCGCATGGTTTGATGCCAATCTAGGTCGTTTATTAAATTCTGCTTCTGATGAAGCGGTAAACAAATATGGTAGCCATATGGTTAGAGTCTTTGACATTTTATTAAAGACTGATCCTACTGGCGTTCAGTGTTTCAATATAACGTATCCTGGAGTGCTCGGGGAGATTGATGCGTTTAAATTAAAAGATGATACTAAAGGAATGGCATACGATAAATACTATTTGAATAGCATCGCAGATTCAGTAGCTCGCCGTGATAAAGTTGATAGGTTACCTGTTGAACAAATTGAAGGTGCAATCTCAATCATCAATAATAAGTTAGTCGAAAAATATGGTGATTATTATTATACTGAAGACCCGCAAGAGCTAGCTAAGCAGCCAGCTTTAGCATGTGGTAAAATACTAGATTTATTTAAAAATATTATGGAATTAGACCCCCATCTCTCCGCTGAGATTCTTCGTTATATGAATGAACCAGAATAAGACTCTATTTTTATTATAGCCCCTCCGTATTTAAGGGGCTATATTTTCAGCTAACACTCTCTGATGGTAATCCAATCATCTCGTTAAGTGCCTCACGGCGAACGGCGGGAACAGGAGGAGCTTTCGCCGTATCTTTAGGCAATATCTCGGCGGCTTCCGGCCATTCGGCTAATAAACGTTTCACAGTACGCACTTTTGATAGCGCCGCTTCGACATTATTGGTGATATCTTCCCGCTGGTTATTTAATTCTTCATGACGTTTTTCCAGTTCATAGAATTCATTAACCAACGGATTATCGGCTAATAGCGTGATATCGTCGGGTGTTATTTTATACACATAACTTCTTCCTGTGTGTCGTTTTCGATCGCCATTAAAATATGCAGTAACACGACTACCCGCTAAATTGATTTGAATGTAATATGACTCTCGAATATTATTTAAACCTGTTCGTAATGCCTCTGGTATTTTGTCAGCCAGTTTTTTCATTTCGGACATAATATCTTGTATGCCCTGTTCCATATTTTCACCGCCGATGGCATCTATTCTGACTTTTTCAGCCCAGTCTGCACGGTCTTTATAAAGTTGTTCTTTTTTTTCGAAAATACCGGCTTTTGTCAGCGCATTTTTAACAATTTCATTTTTTATATCTTTAGTTAATGTTTTCTGTGTCATGGTTTTTTTATCCTGAGAAAAGCCCCGTATAATTAACGGGGCAATTAATCTGATTAAATTAATTCTTCCGCCTCTGCGCCTTCGCTCAGGTCGTCGAACTCGTCAATGCTGGCAACACCACCACCAGTGAATGCGTCACCATCACGGAAGAACTGAACCCCGCCCAGCGAAGCCGAGATACCTTTGCCGTTATTGTCGTAGGCGAAAATATTGATAGTTGCGTTGACATAGCAGCCGGAATACGGGCGACCATCCTGAGCAGTCAGTGGTGTACGGTCACGGTCAACCACCAGTGGGCGGGCTTTATTACTGGCGGAAATATACATACAGCCTGCATAACCATCGTAATCAGACTTATCGTCACCATCACGGAAATTAAAGCGCATATTATTACCACGGATACTTTTGATAATACCCTCGGCTTTAGCACCCCATTTCTCGGTAGCCACTTTTAAAATTGCGGCTTCGATTTCAGCGATAAGTTCTTTACGTGATTTATCTATCAGGAACGCCGAACGGTACTTATAATCGCCTTGCCCGTTCACTTGGGTCGCTTCAAATAATTCAGGGAATGCCAGACGCACGTTAGATAATTTAACTTTCATGTTTTTGCCTTTTTTATTGATTAGATGAGATCAGAAACGAGCGCATCGTCAGATACGTCGTCAAAATCGTTTATCGGGTTGATGTCCAGTGCTGGACGGGGATCTGATTCCGGTACGACAGTCGGTTTACCGTCAGGTCGGGTGATGAGTGCTTCCAGTTTGGCCCACCTTTTCGGGTACGCTTTTTTGAGTACCTTTTCCGCTTGTGGTGGGGTTATCAGCTTCTTGGTGTACATCTGGTCTTGCTTGAGCTTGAACGATTTCAGCATGGCCTCCGCCTCAGACTCCATGCCCCAAGAACGGTTACCTAACTTACCCTCGACCAGTTTAAAGCCGGGGATAGTGTGGCCTGCATTCAGCTCCGTACTGACTTGTGCTCTCACGGCCTTACACCAGTTTTCGATATAATCGACCTGCATATATTTATCGGCCAGTGTCTGGTGGTCGTAGGTGGTCACTTTTTCAGCCGCAGCCTGTAACTGAGGTGCTAATGGTTGAGTCAGGTCGTCAAAGTCATCTAAGACTATGTTTCTTACATGGTTGGCGGATGCGTTGCATGTGGCTTTGGCCTTACAGAACCGGCACTGTTTTTCGCCCGGAGTGAATGAGTCGGCGGGTAAGGTTTCCACGCCTTCACACTGGGCGATATTAAAGGTGACAATGACTAATGCTGCGGCTTCTTTGGCCCGTTCGCCAAATTGCCGTAAGTCATCAACACTGACCGACCATTCTGAAACATGGTTCAGCCGTGGCTGGTGGATGAACAGACGCACGGTCTCAAAATCGTACAGCATGTCGAACTGATCGAGTGCGCCCAGCGCATACAGCATCAACTGCTCGTTCTCTTCGGCGTAAACCCGCACACCTTTACCGTACTTCAGGTCGTGAATTTGTAGTTCAGGGCCATTAATGATGATAGCATCGGCAGTACCGAACGACTTTTCGACGCCAATCACATCTGAAAAATCGACACGCTGTTCAATCATCAACTCATGGCCTTCCTGAGCCAGATTCCAGACGGTGCTAACGTATTGCCCGACGGCTTCGGCCATCTCTTCATCGACTTTCGGCGTATCGGGCTTGAGCAAGACATGCTGACCGATATACTCGGTCGTGTCTTGTCCCATCGTGAAAGGCTTACCCGCCAGTGTTTTCGGGTTCTGGCGATTATTCAGCACCAGTTCAGCGAGGGTGTGTGCCGCTGTACCCTCAAGTGCAAACGGGGAGCGGCTATCCGGCATACCGGCTTCCATCGCCAGACTACCGTGGCAGTGTAGCCATCGGTGCGCGGACGAGGGTGATAGCTTCGCATGTACCTCCGGCATGTTTAGCCCTCCCATGCTGCTTGAGCCAGTCGAATTACTTCGGCAAGGTTTTCTTTAGGCACTTGGCCCAGCTTTATAGCCCCGCCGAATTTCTTAAAGATCGCGACTGCTTCGTTACGGTATCCACCTTTAGCTAGCCTCAAAATATGTTCTTCTGCCTGAGTGAACTGTGCTTCATAATCTGGCTCTGGCTCTGGCTCTGGCTCTGGCTCTGGCTCTGGCTCTGCCTCTGCCTCTGCCTCTGCCTCTGCCTCTGCTGGCTCAGGCTCAGAGTCTGCAATATCGGTAATGGGCTTACCTTCATCCAACAATGCCAAGGCGAATTCACGACGTTCAGTGATACCGGGGATGTCGTCCCAGTTTTCCACCATTTCCAGACACAGGTCTAAAATACGGGTTTTGGTGAGGGCTTTTAGCTCCTGCAAGCCCTGTAGCGCACAGTCTAAGGCGTCTACCTGTCCATTGCGTTCTGCTTCACCCACACCCTCGATAACAGCGCGGGCCTGAGCCAGTTTATCGGTGGTGAGGTTATAAGCATCGTTTTTGAACAACACAGCAACGGCACAGAGGGTCTCTAAATCCAATGTTTCGATATCAACAGGTGTGTTATCTACAGCTTTTTTAACACTGGATTTTTTCGGTTTGGTGGGTTGTTCGACGGTTACCACGATAGACTGATCATCGTTTTCAGCCGGCATGTTTGATTTTAAGACTACCAATGCTGAGATAAACTGTGCCATCAGCTCGTTTTGCTGCTCCAACAGTGCGGTTTTCCGCTCTAACAGCTCATTATTTTTATCTAAAGACGTTTCTAAGCTCATTTTCCTAGCCTTCTTATTATGAATACAACGTAATCGGGAATTGGGTAGTAGGGTTGCGCTTAAGTTCTTCACATTTCCGTAGCCAGCGCAGGCGGCGAACGGTGTTATTTATTGGATACTTATCAACGGGAATGACTTTTGTTTTCATGCCACAAGCTCCTCTTTGTTCATATCAAAAAGCACACCCACTGAAATAAGCGGGCGGGTGTGGTAGCTAAAGGAAAAGATGTGCTTTTTGATATGGGCGTAAGGAGTACGCCCTTTAAGGTAGTGTTATTTTTTAGCGGTTAGTGAAATTAAGGCTTTTGCATGGAGTTCGGCAGCTTTTGGGGCGAAGTGAATTAAGCCATTTTCTAACTTAGCATTATCAATGATAGAGTTTTTCCAAAGATAAAAAAGAATATCCATTTGCCCATTGCAATTTATAACTACCTGATAATATTTAGTTCCATATTCCGGTGGATTTCTCGCTGGCTCCGGTATTTCTATATCCCCGATTTTTATTGTCTTTGGTTTTAACCGATATTCATGGTCAAACCAAAATTGAACAGGCCCAGTACAATCAGACCATTCTTCATCGTTATATTCGCGATATTGGAAATGTGCCCACGGGGCATTGTCTGTTTGCGATATTTGCGCGTATTGGGTAAGTAAATCAGCGTGTATATATTTAGACATTGTTATTTTTTCCTAAGCAAGATATTCGTAACCAACTTTTACTTTTTCGCACTCTTCTTTATTTGGGAAAGACAATACCTCTGACCTTTCAACCCCGTAACAACTGACACGCACTTCTATATACCAATAAGGCTTATCGTGGTTTACAGCTTGAACGGGTTCTGATAACACTTTTTTTACAGTGTGTTTTAATAGGTTCATTATCTATCCTCCAAAGACATAGCGTCTTCATCTGGATAACTCATCCAACAATCTAATTGGATAAATTTACTATCGGAATTGATAACGATATTTTCAGGTTCAACAGTTAGCCAGCCACCATTAAATTCGTCAGGAACTTCCAATTTATGTGTTTCCCATCCACTACCAATACGTGTTTTTAATAATTCAATTAGTTCTGCTATTGTCATTATCATTTTCCTATATTCAGGTAATAAAAAGCCCCGCATTTGCGAGGCTGGTGACTTAATGATTGGGATACATTATATAAATAGACAAAAATATTAATGCCCCAATATTGGTGGGATTAATAACCCTGCTGCCATTATTGAAAATAATATTTTGACGAATATTTTTTTAAATACTTTAAGTGCTAGAAAACCAAAAAGTAACCCTGTCGGAACAAAAATAAAGCTAAGTTGGTATGACATTCCTAGAAATATAGCTGTATAAAATACTATTGGATTTACATCCATCATATATCATATTCCCTCATGAATCCCATTGTCGAATCCATGAATATATCAGAGTCACTCACCACAGCCCACTCGGAAATGGGCTGGAGTTAGTTAAATGCAACCATAGTTGTTACGTAGATATAAAGGAATATCATTAAGCCATGAGCGATAATGCCTACGATACATCAAGCAAATTTCAATAGTACGCCTACGTAAAACAGGGTTATTTCGACAAACATTTAACTCACTGCGATAATAATCGTATTTTTCTTTATCGTCTTTTGCACATGACAACGCAAATTTCATTTGAGATTGATTCATACTTACACCCTCGCAGTAACATTTCCCGATTCCAGACGGCGGGACTTGGTTTTGGTTGAAACTAATTTTTTAGATGGAGCGCCGTTAACTGTCGTAATAAAGCTGGTTAATGCGTTAACAGTGTCGCGTTCCTGTTTGGTCTTACGTTGTTTGGGTTGACGGTTGTTCCAGAAGTTTTCGCGTTCTTTCTTCCGCTCTTGAGCAAAGAAACCATCAAGCATATTTTCCAGCCAGTAATCTTTCTCGTTCATAGAAATTTCCCCTGTAATTAGCTCACCATAGAACACTCAGTGAATGGTCTGTGGTCAGTTACCACACTCTCGCAGTGGTCGCGCTCATGCCCTTGAGTGCCTTCTTTCAGCCATAACCGACGCAAGATTGGCTTTTCTTGCTGCTTATCGGAGCTATTTGTAATCTATGAACCTTGACCCGTCGCTACACAGGCTAACCATTTGGTTACTCAGGGATGCGTCACTACCGCATCATCAAAGCATTACGCTTGCGGTCTATCCGCTTTGGTTTACATAAATCCTCCTCTTGGTTAAGTTTTGCGCTCGCACACCCCTACTGCCAGATTTACCCGTTCGCGCCCGTGCTCACTCTCGTGCGGGGCTAACCATCCCACCGACCGGATCGCGTCCGGTGGTACATCGCACTTAGTGCGTAGGGGTCTAAACAGTAGGTAGTGTGCTGTTCCGACTTTCTAAATTGTTAAAGAGCGGGTGTTAATTCTATTTTTGCTTAAAAAATTCAATAATTAATTTATAGGTTAATTCAAGTATGAATGTCAACCCAAATTTTAATTAATATTTATAAAAAGAAAGGCCGCTAAATGCGGCCTTTTGCATATCATTGATTTATATTTAATTAATGCTTTATTAGGTCGGGTTTTGCTATGCCAGCGACATAGTGAAGAGTTTCAACTGTATTTTTAGAAAGGCGAATAGGGGCGTGGTCTTCGTTGACTGGTATCAGATGGTAATTCCCATCCCTTTCAAATATAAAAGTTTTTACGGTGGCGTTGCCACCCGTAGTAATGATTAGAACTTCATCTCCGGGGGTAACCTCACGGTTCGGTTCGACAACAACAAATTCTCCTTCTTTGATGCGTGGTGTCATGGATGCCGCTTTACACTTTACTGCATAAGCATCGTGATCATAAGAAGGCCAGCGGAGATACCGGGTAGTTTCAGATGTGTCATGTGTTGTTTCGCTATTGTCATCGTTGATAACTACATCATCCCGGACTGGAATTAGAGAGAATGTGTGTGGGTAATATTCCCCATCCACCTCAACGACTGTTGTTGGTTGGGCGCTTTGCAAATCACATTCAATCAAATCAATAGTGGAAACCCCGAAAAAATCAGCTATTTGCTTCAACATTAAGTATTTAGGGTCTTTTATTTCACCTACTGATATTCGGTGCATAGTTGATTGTGGCATTTTCAAGCGCTTAGCAAGCTCAGTGAAGCTGCCAATACCGTGCTTATACATTAGATACTTAATGTTTTTGATTAACATATCGGTGAGTGACGACATTCTTTTAGCCTTTCGATTATTTTTCAATCAAGCCATTTATGGATATTTACATATTCTAACTTTTTTTAAAATTAAATTTCAGATTGAATTTAATTCAATTTTGGGTATTCTGAATAATACACCAACTTAGAGGATTTTAATCTATGAACAATATTTCACCCCATAAAATGGTTAGAGAATTAAGTGAAGCGGGCTTCACTCAGGCACAACTGGCTGATCTGACGGGGGTTAGTCAGTCTTCTTTAAGTCGTATTTTTATGGATGAGAGAAACGATCCCCGTTTATCTACCGTTAGAGCTATTGAACGTTTTTACACCGAGTTTGTGAGCAATAATAAAAAATAAGGCGTACCCATATGTCAGAACAAACACACTGGGGGGCGACGCCTGATGAATGGTTCCATCTTGATCTGATACGCGGCTTTACTGAGAAACTATTGCCTGTCGTATGTAATCCTGATGCCCAAGTTTCCCCCACTTCATCATTGAAAAGCATTGGTAAGACACCGAGTCGTTACAACCCGGCACGGCAAGTGGTCGGTATTCCCAGATGGACAGAGAAAAAAGCCTCTGATTCTGATATTACCACATGGGCGAAAGAACCAGACTACGGTGCTTGTATACGTACTGGTTTGGGTGATATTGCTTTGGATTGTGACAGTGAAGAGGAGGAAGTACAGGCTCAAATCCAAGCACTATTAACCAAAATGTTCGGTAAGCTGCCCCCGCGCCGTTACCGTAATAATTCCAATAAGTGCTTATACCTGCTGTCTGTCGAGGGCGAGTACCGTAAGCGTATCCATCGTCTGGAGGGTGATTTAGGTATTATTGAGATGCTGGCCGACGGTCAGCAATTTGTGGCAGCGGGCACACATCCCAGCGGTGCACGTATTCAATGGGATGGTGGTTTACCCAGTGATCCGCTTGAAATAACCCCTGAACAACTAGAAATGCTGTGGTCTGCATTGGCGGAATACCTGCCTGTTGCCGGTTCTACTGAAGCAGGTGCTGCCGGTAAAGTACGTGACCGCAGCATAGTTACACCTAATGCCACTGATGAGACCGCCGACTATCTGGACGAGAACGGCTGGACCTTGTCAGTGGGCAGGAATGGTGAGCGGCATATCAAATGCCCGTTTGCGGATGGTCACAGTATCGAGAGCGACGTTACCAGTACTACCTATTTCCCTGCGGGTACATCTGGTTTTCAGCTTGGTCATTATAAATGTCAGCATGCGTCGTGCGCTCATCGTGATGATGGCGATTTCAATATCGCTGTTGGCTTTGGGATGGATGATTTTGATGATTTGACTGAGCAGGAAGAGGATAAGCCTGAATTCGCCGGTATCGATACCGATATGACGAGCCATTTTCTGGAGCGGTTTATCTATGTTGTGAAAGGGGATCAGGTTTACGACCTTTCGCGGCCTCCGCACCGTAGCATTATGGATATGAAATCCTTTAAAAACCTGATGGCACCTTATCAGTTTCCTGCTGTTGGAAAAGGTCAGCCTATACCCGCGACTCGACGTTGGATAGAACACCCTAAAAAACTGGTTGCAGAAGGTACCGGATACCACCCCGGCAAAGGACGACTAATTAAAGGATTGGATAACTGGCTTGAGGTTAATGAGTTCTATCTACCCGAACATCAAAAAGTAACCAGTTTTGCCAAAGCAGAAAACATTTTCCTTAAGCATATGGAATACCTGATACCTAACAAGACTCAACGTCTGTTCTTTATCGCCCGTCTTGCGTGGATGGTGCAGCGCCCGGATCGCCGTTGCCCTATCACTGTGCTTCATATCTCTGTACTTCATGGTACGGGGCGTGGGTGGGTTATTCAGTTAATGGAGCTGTTATTAGGCTCTTGGAATTGTACCCGCGCAAAGATGGATGTGATCTGTAAGAACCAATATCACGATTATCTCTATCATTCGTTGCTGTGTACGGTCGATGAGGTGAAAGAGAACATCGAGAAACGTTTTTCAGTTAACGATCAGTTGCGTGATTTGCTGACTGAACCTCGGTTCGAGGTCAATAACAAATACGGTAAGAAGATGACTATGGATATCTTCACCAGCTTTTTGTTTTTCTCTAACCATATCGACGCAATTTATTTACCTGAAGAAGATCGCCGTATTGCCGTGTTCGGTGGCCCTGACTTTTTACAGGATGATAATTACTTCAAGCAGTTATATCTGGCGCTGAAAGATCCTGAGTTTATTGCACAGGTTTACTGGTACTTGATGAGCATCAACTTAGATGCGTTTGACTGGCAGCGCGCCCCAGAGACCGAAGAACGGCAATTGATGATTGATAGTAGCCGGACAGATGCCGATAAGGTGTTGTTCGATTTATTGGCAGATCCTCCGGTTGCCGCTATGACTTATCAACAAATAGTCAGTTATATCGTTGCTGAACTCGGTCTCGATGCGGATATCAATCCAAAACGAGTAAGTGGCATTTTGCGAAGTAAGGGACTGGGGCAGGCTGGGGCTATTAAGTTTAATGGCAAAACAGAACGCCCTTGGATAATAGTAAAAAATCGTAAGCTCAAGAGTAACGATGAAATTCGCACTGAGTTGGAAAATTGCGAAAAATTACTAACTGAACTGTAAAAAGGTTGCAGATAGGTTGCAGATAAAAAGAGAACTGCAACCCTTTAAAATTATTATTAAACAAATGGTTAGTTGCAAAAGGTTGCAGGTTGCAGATATAAATAACATATATACGCGAGAGAGTAGTACATACACACCTATATACGTATTTCACGTATATATATGTTTTAAACAACTGCAACCTACAACCTAAAACGTGAATAACCAGAAAACACACGGGTTTGATGGGGTTGCAGATACCGATTTACGTGCAACCTATCTGCAACCCGAAGGCATTAAAGGTGACACAAGAGGCCATTGGGCTTGGCTTTAACCACGTTATTAAGCACAACGGCAAGTAAGCGAGACAGTTTCCAGAGAAATAATTTTTGAGTACAACAAACTACAGGATAAAATTCTATGCGCGATATTCAACAGGTTTTGGTTCGCTGGGGTGGGTGGTCTAGTAACGCCACAGACGTTAGCTGGTCGCCTGTTGCCGCTGGGTTTAGTGGCTTGTTGCCTGCCAGCGGCGATAACAGACCGACTTGCTCAGATGCGGATGGGCTGGTCATAGACTTGTGTGTTGGACGGCTACAGGCTCACAGACGCGAGGAAGAGCTGGAATATATCCAGCAGCATTACATGTACGGGCGCTCAAAGCGTGAGATAGCCCGCGACATGTGCGTATCTGAGAGTTTGGTACGCCAGAAAATGCAAGTGGCAGAGTCGTTTATCGCGGGCTGCCTAGATATGCTTGATATTCAATTAGATATGGATTTATAGGTTAAAAAATAAGCAAACAGACTTAAATCATTAGTGCGCTGCGCAAAACATGTGCTATTGTGCTAGGAGTGGTTTTTATATCCAGAGCAAAGGCGCCTAACATTGGGCGCCTTTCTTTTTTGCCCGAAAACAGAAAACTGATGGAAACAGCACCTAGGCAACAGGATTTGCCTGAACTGCAATAGTGGTGATTTGTTAACAAAATGTTATATCGAAAAAGAGGCTGTTTCGGGCGAGAAGATAGTAACTTTTAGCCCTTTGAGGTGACATTTTGATTGAGTTGGAAATCGCAGGTTCGCCTAAGAACCATTATGTTAAATAGGCCCCTTTTTTAACAAATTATCTATGCCATTGGCTGACCGTCCATAAACGTTAAAATCTCGCTACATGGGGGTGTAATAAGACGCTAACTGGGATGGGCGGTCAGCCAATCACATACTACAAGCAATGTATCTACAGCCCTCAACTCTGAGGGCTTTTTCATATCAACACTTCTAATGGTCACTCCGTCAGTGGGGTGGAAATATGCGTATGGACAAATACTCAAGCCCCACCGCCTATGGATGGGGCGCACTTACTGCGATGCTCGGTGCGTTATCCCTGAACGACTGGGCAATCATCATTGGCATCATCTGCACAGTCGGCACTTTTGCCTTGAACTGGTACTACAAGCACAAGGAACACACCCGAAATGGCAAAGACGAAGACTAAACTCACGGCTGCGGTCATGGGTCTGGTGCTAACCGGTGCAGGTGCGACAGCAATTCTCTCTCAGTTTCTGGACGAGAAAGAAGGCAACCGTTTATCGGCGTATCGGGATGCAGGCGGCATCTGGACTATTTGCCGAGGTGTTACCCGAATTGAGGGCGCTCCCGTTCGGCAGGGCATGCGACTGTCTGAGAGCCAATGCCGTGACCTCAACGCCAAAGAAGCAGAACAGGCCATCGCTTGGGTCAGAAGCAATATCAAGGTGCCGTTGACCGAACCACAAATAGCCGGTATTGCCAGTTTCTGCCCGTACAACATCGGCCCAGGTAAATGCTTCTCGTCCACGTTCTACCGGAAGTTAAACGCGGGGGACAGGCAAGGCGCATGTACGGAAATTAAGCGCTGGATATTTGACGGTGGCAGGGATTGCAGGCAGACCAAAGGTCAAGCCAAGGGCTGTTACGGTCAGGTAGAGCGGCGTGCTCAGGAATCAGAACTAACGTGCTGGGGGCTGGATGAATGAAGCTCAATTTTACCTACGGCGTGGTTATTGCGCTGCTTGTTGCTTCCGGTGCGGCTTACCTTTATCGCTCTGGCTACAAGAAACAGCTCGGTATCAATAACGACCAGCTCACCGAAATCCAGCAATTGACCGACCGAATTAACTATCAGAACACGCACATTGACATGCTGCATGAATTAGACACCAAACACACTCAGGAACTCGCCAATGCCAAGACTGAAATTGACAGGCTGCACACTGCTTCTCTTGCTCATCCTGAGCGGGTGTACATCAAGGCCAAGTGCCCCGTGTCTAAAACCACTCCCACCTCCGGCATGGATGATGCAACCACTGCCCGACCTACAGACTCCGCTGTCAGAAATTATTGGTTACTCAGAGAACGCATTGCAACCTCTGAGCAAATGATCTTGGGATTGCAGGATTACGTTAATGCTGAATGTCATAAGGTGACAAAATGAATGATCAACAAATTGAAAAAGAAATCCAAGAAAAAGGTTTAACTGCACCGCGTATTACGCCGCAGCACATTGAAGAGATTATTACTTATGAAATGTATTTCACTGGTTACGATGGATTCTCTGCTTCAGCTAAAGAAAATCCAGATGCAGTGTATGCGCCTATTGAAGCGCTAGAAAGTGCAAAAACGCTTACTTTTTGTGTGATTACGTTGAAAAACGGTTTTACTGTTACTGGTGAATCAGCTTGTGCTAGCCCTGAAAACTTCGACGCAGAAATTGGTCGTAAGATTGCCCGCCAGAATGCAGTTAATAAGATTTGGTCACTGGAAGGCTATTTACTCAAACAAAAGCTGTATGACGCAAAATAAGTCTCACCCCAGAACAAATGATCTTGGGATTGCAGGATTACATCAAAACGGAGTGTTTACGCTAATGTCTATCCCCCCATATCACAATGTAGAGATTGGATTAACAGGGCGTTTCCGATTCCGCCCAAGCAAATTAACGGGCGCTCCGATTGTTCAGATTGAAGTAAAAATGCGCCGGTATCAGATACGGTTCAGTGATAAAGACACACTATCTGTCAAGTGGCGTGACGCTACTTTCCAAGAAGCGATAGAAATTCAAATGAAGTATCGGTGTGAACAACCGAATGAAGGAGAAACTAAATGGCCAGAAAAATGACGGAAAAACAAAAGCTTTTTTGCCAAGAATATCTGGTCGATTTAAACGTTACGCAGGCCGCAATCAGAGCCGGATACAGTAAAAATCGCGCCAGTGAGATTGGGTATCAGCAGATGCAGAAGCCCTACATCATTGAGCGCATTGATGCGCTGAAAGAAGCGCGCAACCGGCAACTGAGCATCGATGCCAACTACGTACTGATGCGCCTCGTTGAAATCGATCAGATGGATGTGGCTGACATTCTGGAAGAAGACCTGAGCATCAAGCCATTAAGCCAATGGCCGGAATCATGGCGCCGGTATCTAAGCGGGTTCAATCTGGCGGAGATGTTCGAAGGCCGGGGTGATGAGCGTGATATCGTTGGCATTCTCAAAAAAATCAAATGGCCGGATAAGGTCAAGAACCTCGAACTACTGGGCAAACATGTCTCAGTACAGGCATTCCGTGAAAACGTGAAGAATGAACTCACGGGGACGAATGACGGGCCAATCGAAGTGGCTAATCTGACTCCTGAACAGGCAGAGGCTGCCTATAAGAAAATGATGAGGTGATGATGCCTGTTCCGTTTCCGTTTGATTTTCGCAAGCCCGATTACAACGTGGTATTCGAATGGCGAATGGAGCGGTTACAGCGCATTCGCCAGACGCCCACTCTGTTACCGGCGATGCGGTCGTTTTACCGAGATAACCCGGGGCAATTTATTATTGATTGGGGCATGACGGTAGACCCGCGTAACGTGGAGCGCGGTTTGCCTGCTCGTATCCCCTTTATCCTGTTTCCGCGTCAGGAAGAGTGGATCGAGTGGTTTATGGAATGCTGGCGTACCCAAGAGCCGGGTATCACAGAGAAAACCCGTGATATGGGCATCAGCTGGCTGACCGTGGCGACGGCCTGTTCAATTTGTCTCTTCAATCGGGGCGTAGCGGCGGGATTTGGCTCACGCAAAGAAGAGTACGTGGACAAACTCGGCTCGCCTAAATCATTGTTTGATAAAGCACGGAACTTTATCAATCTGTTACCAGCTGAATTCCGCGGGACATGGGACATCCGCAAGCATGCTCCTCATATGCGTATTCTCTTTCCGGATACCGATTCGGTGATGACCGGTGAAGCGGGTGACGGTATTGGGCGTGGTGACCGAGCATCGTTCTATTTTGTGGACGAAGCCGCCTTCCTTGAGCGACCAGAGCTGGTGGATGCGTCATTGTCCGCCACCACCAACTGCCGACAGGATGTCTCGACACCGAACGGCATGGCAAACTCATTCGCTCAACGTCGGCACAGTGGCAACATTGAGGTATTTACTTTCCACTGGCGGGATGACCCGCGTAAAGATGATGAATGGTACGCCAAGCAGAAAGAGAAACTGGATCCGGTCACACTGGCGCAGGAAGTCGATATCAACTATCAGGCTTCCGTGGAAGGCATTCTTATTCCGTCTGAATGGGTACAGTCTGCGATAGATGCGCATATTAAGCTGGGAATTAATCCCACCGGTATTCGCATGGGTGCGATGGACGTTGCCGATGAAGGCAAGGATAAAAACGCCTTTGCCTGGCGGCATGGCTTCCTGATGCAGGGCAACAAAGAATGGTCAGGCAAGGGCAGTGATATTTTCGGTTCGGTTGAAAAAGTCTTCGGCTGGTGTGATCAGCTTGGTCTGGACTCTTTCCGGTTCGACAGTGATGGACTGGGTGCGGGTGTGCGGGGTGATACCCGTATTATCAACGAGCAACGTAAGTTACTCCGGTTAAATACTCTTACTGCTACGCCTTTCCGTGGCAGTGGTGCGGTGTTTGACCCTGAAGGCGAAGCGGTGCCGGGTGATGCATTCAGTGTGGCGCGGTTGAATAAGGATTTTTTCGCCAATGCCAAAGCGCAGGGCTGGTGGGCATTGCGTACCCGATTCCAGAAAACCCACCGGGCAGTGTCTGAGGGCCATTTCTATGATCCTGATGAACTGATATCACTTTCGGGCGATATGCCACTGAAAGACAAAATCATCATGGAATTATCACAGCCGACCTATTCCGTGAATGGGGTGGGAAAAATCGTGGTGGACAAAAAACCGGAAGGAACGAAGTCCCCCAACCTGGCTGATGCCACCATGATCCTTTACGCCCCGATGGATGTCTCAATGGAAATCTGGAAAATGCTAGGACGAGGTTACTAATGGCGAAAAAAATACACCCTACCGCCGACAGTTACGAGAATATGATGGCCCGTGTAGGAATGCAAACGCCGAACCTACATGCCGCCTCGACATACCGCCCGAACTGGACAAGCCGTAACCGGACGCTGATAGAGAATGCGTATCGTTCGTCATGGATTATCGGCGCGGCAGTGGATTCTGTCGCAGATGATATGACCCGCAAGGGTTTTCGTATTACGTCTGAAATAGACCCGAAAGCCCGGGGCGTGCTGGAATCGTTGTTTGACGAGCTGGAGCTGTGGGAAAACCTGAACAATATCATCAAATGGTCACGGCTCTATGGTGGGGCGTTGGGCCTGATCCTGATTGAAGGACAAGCCCCTTTCACTCCGCTACGGCCTGAAACCATTGGCAACGGTAAATTCAAAGGGATATTACCACTTGACCGCTGGCAGGTAGACCCCGATTTAAACCGCCGGATTAAAGAAATTGGTAAGGATTTAGGTAAGCCTGAGTTCTATCAGGTGACCAGCACAGGTAGGGGAATTCCTGAATGGCGGATTCACCACAGCCGCCTGATCAGGTTTGATGGCGTCACCCTGCCATACCAACAGGCACAGACCGAAAATGAGTGGGGCATGTCGATTGTTGAACGTATCTTCGACCGGCTCACTGCCTTTGACAGTGCTACTACAGGCGCAGCGCAGTTGGTGTATAAGGCGCATCTTCGCACTTATAGTATCGACAAATTGCGTGAAATCATTGCAATGGGTGGGGAGCGGCTGGATGGGCTACTGAAACATGTCGATATGATCCGTCAGTTCCAGAGTAATGAAGGTATGACGCTGATGGATAAAAACGATGTGTTTGAAACTCATCAATATTCGTTCAGTGGTCTGGATAACGTGCTTGCCCAGTTTGCCGAGCAGATATCAGGGGCGGTGGGTATTCCGCTGGTACGGTTGTTTGGTCAGTCGCCACAGGGTTTTTCTACTGGCGATGCTGACCTTGCCAACTATTACGACAATATCGGCACCCAACAGGAGCGCAGGTTACGCCAACCTATCCGGCGTTTGCTGGATATTATGCACCGTTCTGAGTTCGGGCAGCCCTTGCCGGACGATTTTACTTTCGAGTTCAACCCATTGTGGCAAATGTCCGACCTTGACCGCTCCACGATTGCCGTGAATACCGTCAATGCCCTGAACGGGGCGCTGGATGGCGGCATGATGAACCTGAAAGCGGCGATGAATGATCTGCGTGAAATGGCGGACGTAACGGGCATTGGCGGCTCAATAGCCGATGAGGATATCAACAATGCCGATGATGGCGCACCACCGCTTTCGGGTGAGTTGGATAACCCACATCTACAGTCTGCAAATGCAGAGAGTACAGGTAATACCGACCTGAATGGTGCGCAAATATCAAGCATGGTTGAAATTGTCAGCTCCGTCGCTGCGGGCACCTTACCCCGCGATACCGGTATTCAAATGTTGATGTCATCGTACCGAATGGCACAATCAGAGGCTGAACGCATCATGGGGAGTGTAGGAAATGGCTTTGTCGCGCAGACGGAAGAAAACACGTCCGAAAAACTCCCGTCAGGCAGAAACGCAGTATCGAACCAGTCTACAAAAGATAGCGCAAGTCGTCGGGGAAATAGTAAGAAAATCCTACGATGGTTCCAACGATTCGGTGACTGAAATCATGGCGGCACTGGACAGCTACAGCGAGATAATCACGCCATGGGCGCAACGTGTGGCCCAGCGCTTCGCATTGGACATCAACCGCCATAACGAAAAAGAGTGGCGGCAACGTAGCCAGCTTATCAGTCAGGAACTGCGCTATCTGGTGGACAATGCCCCCGTCGGTCAGGTAATGCGCTCAATTGTGGAAGAACAAATCAAGTACATCAAATCGCTACCTATCGAGGCGGCGGATAGGGTGTATGACATCCACAACAAAGCCATTGAAGCCGTGGTAACGGGCGGTCGGCATGAACCCTTTGCGCAGGAGATAGCCAATACGGGCGAAGTGGCATTATCACGGGCGAAACTGATTGCGCGTACTGAACTGGGCAGGGCACAGACTGCATTGACGCAGGCGCGGGCACTGTCTGTCGGCTCGACGGGTTATATCTGGCGCACCGCGGATGATGGTGATGTCAGGCACTCCCATAAAGAAATGGAAGGGGAATTTGTTGACTGGGCCAGACCGCCCACCTTAGACGGGCTGACAGGCCATGCGGGTACCATTCCTAATTGCCGTTGTTACTGTGAGGTCATTATTCCGGAAGATTAAACATGAAATATTTCTTTACGACTCGTATTGGTAACACCCGTTATCAACTGTCGGACGGTTCCCTGTTGTGTAAAGACGTGCCGATTGCCCGAACAGGTACACAGCTTTATGCCGATTTTGAGCTGACTAACCTTGAGCCTGATGATGACGGCGAGATTGTGGTTGAACGTTCTCCTGAAGAAGTGTTCAGCGAGGCCACAATTGCTTCTTTCGAAGGAATGACTGTCACGATAAAACATCCCGAAGATACCGACGGCAACATTATCTTTGTTGATCCCGATAATTGGCGGGATTTGGCGCACGGGCATGTTCAGAACGTCAGGCGGGGCGAAGGGGAACAATCCGATCTGATGCTGGCTGATCTCATTGTCAAAGATACCGATGCAATAGCGGCTATTGATGCCGGTTTTGATGAAGTGTCATGTGGCTATGATGCGGAATACCGGCAGACAGCAGCAGGCAAAGCCGAGCAATATCAAATTACAGGTAATCATGTGGCGCTGGTTCAAGATGCCCGCGCCGGTCCACGTTGTTCAATTGGAGATAGTATGTCTACAAATATACAGAAATGGTATCAGCGCCTGAAACGGGCGCATAAAACCAAAGATTCTGCGGCGATGGAAGAGGCGCTAAACAGTGCGCCTGAGTCTGTCACCGGCGATGAAGGGACGGGGGAAATACCCAAAGCGATTAACATCAATATCAGTCCGCAACAGCCACTGCCTCAAAAAGACCCGGAAATGCCAACAGGGGATGAAGATGTTCCGGCATGGGCACAGGCAATTTTGTCCCGACTGGATGCGCTGGAAGGTAAAACGGGCGATAACAATACTGACCCTGAGAAAAAGGAACCAACCGGGGACGATGACGAAAAAGAAGAGAAGGAAGAGAACATTACGGGCGATTCGGCTTATAAAGCTGAACTGATTGTACCAGGTGTGGATTTGTCGAAACCGTCTAAACTGACTGCCTTTAAACGTCGGGTACTGGTAAGTGCAGATCAGGCGATGGTACGGACTATTGTCGGTGATGCGGAAATTAAAAAGCTGCCCAAACATATCGTTGATATGGCCTTTAATGCCGTCGCTGAACTGGCAAAAACACGCAATACCAAAGCGACGGGCGATTCATCCCATAAGAAATCTTCGGGCAATACCATTGCCGACCTGAACAAAGCCAACGCCGAATTCTGGGCAAACAGGAGTAAATAACACTATGACAGCATATTTAAAGCGGATGCCGATGGGCATTGCCGGGGCTATCTCACGTCTACAGGATATGACCGTTGAACCGGTGCTACTGAAAGCAACGGATTTGTTTCCGGCTTATGGTCTGGTAGGAAAGTACGACGGTGATTACTTCGTCCCACTGAGTGCAGGCGATACGGCTGACAACATTCAGGGTATTTATGTGCGTCCCTATCCGACTACCAGTATGCCGGACAGGGCACATATTATTGGCACTGATAATAATCTGACCGGGGATAACCTGAAGCGCGGATACATGACCGTGAAACTCGACGGCGATGCGTCCAGCATCAGAAAAGGCCAGGCAATTTATGTGCGCGTGGGTAAACCGACGGAAACCAGTCCGTTAGGTAGCTTCCTGAATACGGCGATAGACGGTGAAACAGTCTTACTGCCGAATGCGCAGTTTACCGGTGCGGGTGACGCTCAGGGTAATGTTGAAATTTCTTACAAGATTTAAGGGGACTTATGCTTACATTTGACCAACGCACCATCGATGACAGTGGTGTGTTTCTAAAGGGCGAGCTGGAACGCATGGACCAGACTATCAACCTGCCCTTAGTACAATACACCTACAGCCGCGATATCCAGATGCGGGAAGACGTGACCATTGCCGATGAAATGGCAACATGGACAAACACGCAGTTTGCGGCCGCGGGTTCAGTCAATCCGAATGGCAAGAACTGGGTCAGCGGCAATGCTACCGCGCTGGCAGGTATCAGTGTCAACATCGAGCGTGACGGGCATCCATTGACGTTATGGGGAATGGAGCTGGGCTGGACCATCATTGAACTGAATGCGGCACGGGAAGTTGGTCGTCCTATCGATTCCCAGAAGCATGATGGCATGATCTTAAAATGGAACATGGACGCAGATGAACAGGTGTATGTCGGTGATGACAGTCTGAATTTGCAAGGACTGTTTAACCAGAAAAGCGTGAAACCCAGCAATGCCCGTAAACCGTGGGCACAATCGACACCGGATGAAATCCGCGAAAGCATCAACCAGTTGCTGAGTGAAGCGTGGGCCAAATCTGCCTATACGATGGTGCCGACCGATCTGTTGATTGCCCCTGAACAGTATGCGCTGCTCTCTTCCATTATTGTTTCTACCGCAGGTAACCAGTCTTTGCTGACTTACTTGCAAACGAACACCATTGCTTACCATCAGAACGGTACGCCGCTGAATATCCGTGCGGTGAAATGGGCGAAAGGCGCGGGGACAGCAGGCAAAGATCGGGCAATGGCCTACACCAACGATAAGAAGTTTATCCGCTTCCCGATGGTGCCGTTGCAGAGTATCCCGATTCAGTACCGTGGCTTGTACCAGATGGTGACCTATTACGGCAAACTGGGTGCGGTTGAACTGGTTTACCGTGAAACCGTGAACTATATGGATGGTATTTAATGTTGAAAATCAAGGTACATACACCCTTTCATTTCACCCCTGTCACGGGTGAAGTTCAGGACTTTGACGCGGGGGTTCATCATGTCAGTGAAGATGTGGCCAAACATTGGTTTGTACAGGCACATGCTGAAATCGTGGGGGCGGCAGAAGAGAGTATCCCGGCGGACTATGATGCTGAGATCACCGAACTTCGCGCAGCGATAGAAGAGCGTGACCGCCAGATTGCTGAACTGAAACAGCAGCTCGAAGAGCGCGATACCCACATCGGCGAGTTACTGATACAGGGTAATCCTAAACCGGAGGAGCCGCCGGCTAGCGGAGGTAAAAATGGGGGCAACAAGAAATAAGCACCTGCCCACTGTAGAACAATTCCGCGCCGACTTCCCTCAGTTCTCTGATACCGACAAATTCCCTGATGCCCAAATCCGTTTCCGGTTAAATCTGGCGGATAAGCAGTTGGATGAACACCGACTGGGGGAGATGTTCGGTTATCTGGTCGAACTGATGGTGGCCCATTATATGGCGCTCTGGTCGGCAGACAGTCGATCAGCGGCAAGAGGTGGTGCGGGCGGGGCCAACAGCGGCGTGTTGTCGTCCAAATCAGTAGACAAGGTGAGCGCCAGTTATGATACCGGCGCAGTCCTTAATCCGAACGCCGGATTCTGGAACAACACCCGTTACGGCGCTGAATTCTATGATCTGTTGCTGACGTTTGGTGCGGGAGGTATTCAGCTATGAAAAGCGGACTGACTATCAAAGTGGATAAGGCCAATGCCATTCTGAAGGCCCTGAAAACCATCGGCAACCGGGATGTATTAGTCGGTGTTCCTGCGGAAAACAGCCCGCGTGAGGATGTACCGTTCGGTAATGCCGGGATTGGCTATATCAACGAATTCGGCTCACCGGCTCAGAACATTCCGCCCCGTCCTCATCTTCGCCCCGGTATTCGTTCGGTGGAAGACAAAACCACAGAGCAACTGAAAATCGCGGCAGAAGCGGTGCTGGAGGGGAAGCAGGACAAGGCAGAAAAGGCGTTGAGCAAAGCAGGACAGATTGCTGTTCAGGGGGTTCAACGCTACATGACCACTAATGACTTTGAGCCATTGGCAGACTCGACGGTTTATGCTCGCGCCTATCGGAAAGAAGGGCCACGTAAAGGTGCAAAAGCTGAGCTGGAAAACAGACGAGCAGGAGGCACACCGAATAACGCGAATGCCCGACCGCTGATTGATACCGGTGATTATCGTCGTTCAATCACTTATGTGGTGAGAGATAAGGGGGACTAATGGACTTATTGGATGTGACTGACATTCTGTATGACCCTGATTTTTGTGATACCTCACTGACTGTAAAACGCCGGGTTGTGCGGGTCGATGATGATGGTTTTCCTACCACGGTTGACACTATCACACCTTTTTCTGGTGTGGTAACGGTTGACCGCGCTGTTGAAGCTCAGCTTCGTATGTCCGGGCAGACGGTGACGGGTACGATTCTGGTCATTACGACTGAGCGTCTGATAGCCGGTGAAACCGGTCGGGCGGGGGATATTGTGACCTATCAGAACCGTGAGTATCTGGTGAAATCCGTCGATCCTTACACCGCTTACGGCGCGGGTTTTGTCCAGGCACATTGTGAACTGCTTCCCTTTGACGGGGGCACGTCATGAACACCTCAGAACAGGCGGGCTGGTTAACACCGGATAATGAACCTGCCTATGATGAGGAGTTAGAGCGGTTACTCAGCCAATGGTTGCGGGCGGTATCCGGATTGCCGAATGGGATGGTACGACCACGTTGGACACCTGCCCCAGCGGCACAACCGTCTGCCGACAACAACTGGTGTGGCTTCGGTATTGTTGAACTGCCCGTCGATGATAACCCGGCCTTTACCAACCAGACGCAGGAACACGGTGAACTCTGGCGGCATGAAGAGTTTGAATGCTCAGCCTCGTTCTACGGCCCTCGCAGTCAGTGGTATATCACCCGTTTTCGCGATGGGATCAGTCTCAGCCAGAACAACGCTGAGCTGAATAAGTTAGGTCTGTCAGTTGTGAAACACAGCGGTATTACCGCTTTTCCTGAACATATCAATAACCAGTGGGTACGCCGCTATGACATAACGGTCATATTGCGGCGCAAGGTTGTGCGTCGATACGGCACCAAAGCCATCAGGGACGCACCTGTACAATTCTTTGGAGATTAACCCTTATGCAGGGCTTACCTATTAGCAGCATTGTTAATGTCAAAATTAACATGGCGCCCCGTGCCGCATCGAGTCGGAATTTCGGCTCCTTGCTGATTGTCGGGGGAAGTGACGTGATCAACACACACGAACGGCTGCGTTATTACACCGACATTGAAGGCGTGGGCGCAGACTTTGGCATGGATACCCCGGAGTATCAGGCCGCTGCGCTGTACTATTCACAGTCACCCCAGCCAATTGATTTGTATATCGGACGCTGGGCAAAAACACAGGTTTATGCGGCTTTACGGGGCGCTGTCCTCAGCCGGGCAGAACAGGCCATGAGTCGCTTTACAGTCATTACCGATGGCGCTTTTAAACTGCCTATTGACGGTAAAGACACCCTCATCACCGGTATCGACTTCAGTAAAGAAACCAACCTTAATGGTGTGGCGGAACGGGTTGCTGAGAAGCTGAAAAATGCCTCAGTCCGCTGGGACAGTATTTCTTCCCGCTTTACGGTCTCGTTGCAAACTTCCGGCAAGCTGGGGTATGTCACTCGTTCAGATAGTGGCTCTTATATCGGCGATATCCTGAAACTGGATGCAGACTCTGGCGCAACAGCCATTGACCCGACTGAACCGGAAACTATCGCCGAAGCGGTCAAAGCGTTGGGCGAAGTCTCAGGGGCATGGTACGGGCTGGTGATTGCCGATAATACCCTGTCTGACCGTGATGTTACGAGTGTAGGGCGTTACATTGAATCCGCCTCAGTATCCCGCATTTACGGGCATACCGTCACTAAAACCGATGTCTTAGACCCAGATGTGGTGACCGATATCGGCTCACAACTGAAAGGCGCATTCTTAAGCCGCACACTGTGGCAATACTCCTCACAGCCGTATGCTATTGCTTCGCTGTTTGGTCGTATGTTTACGGTCAATTTTCAGGGCAATCGAACCACTATCACCCTGAAATTCAAACAAGAGCCTGCTGTCAGTGCGGAGTTACTCACGGCTACTCAGGCTAATGCCCTGAAAGCCAAAAACGGTAACGTCTTTGTCCACTACAACAATGACACCGCGATTGTGCAGGAAGGTGTGATGGCAAATGGTACGTTCATTGACGAGCGCCACGGGCTGGACTGGTTACAAAACTATGTTCAGACCAATCTGTATAACCTGCTGTACACCAGTACGACCAAAATTCCTCAGACTGATGAAGGCGTAACCCAACTGTTGGCGAATGTCGAACAGTCACTGGCTCAGGGCGTGACCAATGGTCTGATTGCACCGGGTATCTGGGGTGGTGACTCATTCGGTGCACTGAATCGCGGCGAGATGCTGACCAAAGGCTATTACACCTACGCACAGCCGATTGTGGAGCAGGTACAGGCCGAACGCGAGAAACGTAAAGCACCGGTCATTCAGTGTGCAATTAAGCTGGCGGGTGCGGTGCACTTTGCTGATGTCATTATTAACGTAAACAGGTAATAACATGGCGAATACTTATTCATTTATCGACGTGTCCGCCACGATAACCGGTGTCGGCGGTTCGGTCGATTTGGGTAATGGTGCTGCCACCTCCGAAGAGGGGATCGTGGTAGCAATGCTGGAATCCAAAAGCACCATGACCACGGGCGCAGACGGCGAAGTGATGCACTCTTTACACGCAGGCAAGGCAGGCACGGTGACTGTCACGTTACTGAAAACCTCACCGGCTAACGCCAAACTGATGATGATGTATAACGCTCAGCAGTTCTCGTCAGCCACATGGGGCAATAATCTCATACTTATTCGTAACAAAGTCTCTGGCGATACCATCGCAGCGCGTTCGGTGGCGTTCCAGAAAATACCGGACATCTCTAACGCTAAAGTCGGTAATACCAATAGCTGGGTATTTGACTGCGGCAAAATCGACACCATTCTTGGCACATTTTAACGGGGAATAACCATGGAATTTGAAATCAGCGGTAAGAAATACCGGGCGGGCAAACTGAATGCGTTTCAGCAACAGGATTTGGCAGTAGCCCTCATTCCGGTTGTACCGGCCTTAAAAAGCGTCTGGGAAAACCTGAAGCCGAGCAGCGTCGGTGAAGATGGTAAGCCGGTCTTTGCGATGGAGGATATGACAAACCTGATCATCCCCTTAGCCGAGGCGATACGTTCACTAGGGAAAGAGTCCCGTTATGACATTAACGATATCTGTTTGTCAGTGGTCAGCCGGGAGAACAGCGGCGTCTGGTCAGAAGTCTATGCCAGCGGACAACTGATGTTTGATGATATCAACGGGCTGGATTTACTGAAAATCGTCGGTCAGGTGATTAAGGATGCACTGGGTAATTTTTTTCCCGCACTGCCAGAGAACGACGAGTCATCCCCGGACAACCCAGTCTAGACCTAGAAACCTTACCGAATGGGCGTTCTTACCTGATGCGCCTGATTACTCACGGCATGTGTACCTTCCAGTCATTAAAGAACGGCGATATCGATCTGGCCGATGTCGCCCTGATGAATGACGCACTCGATGTAGACGCCGAAAACGAGGCCCTGATAGCACGGTGGAGAGATGAGCAACACTAACGCAGATGTGATTAAAGAGTTTTTAGTCTCACTGGGCTTCAAAGTAGATAAAGCCAATGAGAAAAAATTCAGTTCGGTGATCGCCGGTGTGACCGCTAACGTTTTAAAATTCGGCGCAGTGGTGGAAGGTGCAGCGGCCTCAGTGGTGGGCTTTACGGCTGTCGTCGCTACCAATCTGGACAAACTTTACTGGCAGGCGCAGCGCACAGGCGGTTCAGCCGAACAGATTAAAGCCTTTGGGTATGCTGTCACTCAGGCAGGCGGTACGGTCGAGGGGCTGAACTCGTCTCTTGAGAATGTTGCCCGGTTCCTGCGTAACAATCCGGGTGGCGAAGGCTTCCTGCGTAATATGGGTATTCAGACCCGTAATACCAACGGACAGCTCAGGGATACCGCTTCTTTAGTCGCGCTGGTGGGTGAGCGTTTGTCAGGGATGCCAAACTATCGGGCCAATCAGTACGCAAATATGCTCGGTATTGACGAGAATACCATGCTTGCCATGCGTCGTGGCATGGGGGGTTATGCCGCTGACTACCGTCAAATCATGCGCACGATGGGCTATAACCCTACTTCCGCTGCGAAACACGCCAACGCCTTTATGACTGAGTTTTACAAGCTGAAAACGGTCATTGGTACAGGTAAGGATAAAACCGGCGGGGAACTGTCGAGAGTCTTAACACCCAGCATAGAAAAGCTCACCAAACTCATACTGGATAAGTGGCCTACCATCGAAAAAGTCATTATGTCCGTAACGAAGGCTATCCTCACAATGTCCGAAGTGCTGGGGCAAATGGTCTATCGCGGTGCGCAAGGTATACAGGATATTATCAGTTGGTGGCAAAGATTAGACGAAGGCAGTAAAGACCTGATTAAAGTCTTCGGCGCAATTGCTGTTGCTTGGTGGGCGCTCAATTCGAAGTTTTTATTCTCACCCATTGGCGCGCTGACTGTCTTACTTGCTGCCTTGTTTCTGCTTTATGACGACTATCAGACTTGGAAAGAAAAAGGCGATAGTGAATTTGATTGGGGTAAGTGGGAAGGTGCACTTAAGAAAATTAAAGCAGAAGTTACTCAACTAACGAAGGAATTCAAAGCGTTAGGTGAAGAAATCCTAAAATTATTGGGCATTAACCCCAAAGAGTGGTCATTAAAGTTTGAGTTCGAAAGCCTGTTGAAGAGTCTAGGTGGATTAAGTGAAATGCTCTCGCACTTGGTGGCTGCGTTAAATCACCTTAACAACGGTGATTTTACTTTAGCCTGGGAGGCGCTCAAGCTGGCGTGGAATGGTAGCGAGCAAAATAAACAGGAAACAAACACGATAGGCAGTAAAGCCGGAGAGCGTCATCACGATGCTGTCAAAGAGTGGTACTTTGAATTAAATAATAAACTGAATGAGTATTTACCTGAATGGCTCGGTGGCGCCCCTTCCAAAGATGACTCAAACAAGCAAGCGAAAACATTGACGCGTGGTGAACGCAACAATAACCCGCTAAACATAAACTTTGCCAAACAAAAAAATGCGGTTCTTGAGGGTGGTAAAGGTGCCAGATTCGCTAAATTTGACACTGTGTACAATGGATTGGAGCGCACCGCTTGGCAATTGCGGCGATATTTTGATGGGTTAACAGATGGTGTTAAACGTCAGTCTGTTGAGGCAATAGTGAAGAAATGGGCACCTAAAGAAGACCGCAACGATACAGAAGGTTATATCACCCATGTTGCTAAGGCTCTAGGAGTAAATCCCTCAGATAAACTCGATCTGAAAGACCACAATGTTATGTATACGTTGATGAACGCCATGAGCCAAAGAGAGATAGGAAAGCCTCTACCTTACTCTAAGCAGTTAATCATGGCGGCAATCACTGGTGCGCCTGATCCCACTAAAGCATTAGCCAAAAATAGTGGCTTCAATTTCGACCTAAGTATGTTTGAGAACGCCATGCCTAATATCCAGAATATGCTGAGTCATAGCAGTTATACGCCAGAGTACCTGCGAGCAGCATCTTCACTGGCGCAGAATCAAACAACCATTGCACCAGTCTATAACATCAATGTAAGCGGAACATCATCCCCCCTTGAAACCGCTGCGTTAACCGGAGAAACGGTACAGCGCACAAATGCCATACTGGTACGCAACCTACAAACAAAGGTGAGCTGATGGATATTTTATCAGTGTTATTTTCTCAGGGAACGAGAAAAATCGGAATGATAGTACCCAGCGTGGTGATATCGGAAAAGCACCAAGATTCCACAGAGATTACTGAGCATCCGGTACAAAGTGGAGCGGCTATCAGTGACCATGCCTATGACAAGCCCTCTGAGGTCACGATGGAATTGGGCTTTGCTGGTGGCGGTTCATTGATTGATCTCTTTGATTTTGGTGGTGGTTCATTCGGTAAAAGTCCTAAAGCCATCTATCAAGAGTTATTAGCGTTAAAAGCCTCAAAGAAACCGTTCAATGTGACCACAGGGAAGCGCCAGTATAAGAATATGCTGATCCGAGCCATTGAGGTGACTACAGACAAAACGTCTGAAAATGTTCTGATGGTTACTTTAACCTTGCGCGAGGTGATTATCGTCGAAACTCGCGTACTTGACGGCATTGAAGTCCCCGCAGAGCGAATGAAAGACCCGCTTACTACTGGCCCTGTTGCAGATAAAGGAACTAAAACGCCAGTTGAACCTAAAAATAAAAGCGTAATAAAAATAATAAGGCGCGGCATAGAGAGGTTAACCGAATGGGCACAGTAGAAATCCCTTTGCAAGCTGAAAATCAACAGTTCGATATCCAGTTAGGCGGTATTAATTATCGGATGCGCTTACAGCACAGGGATTGTGCAGGATGGATATTAGATATTATGCACCCTAATAGTGAGCCGATTGTATCTGGATTGCCGCTAGTCTTTGGTGTGGACATTTTAGAACAGCACCGTTATTTAGGCTTTAACGGCTCTTTGGTTTTTTATTGCTATAACACCCAAAACGAGACAGATAAGGAAGAGTTAGGCAAGAACAACAGGCTATACTTTGTTATATCTTAGCAGGTAGCTAATGGAGACGAATAATGCTAAAGACAATAGCTGTTGTATTGCTGTTTATGTCAGGAGTTGCAGAGGCTTCAACTGATTCAACTGGGATCTATAGAGACAAAAATTTTAATATTCTAATGAAAGATGGTAGCTATTCTTGCAAAGTGTTTCCGTATAACAAGCGCATAAAGGATGATTTTTATTCTCAACCTTCGATAGGTGAAGGCACTATTGCTATTAAAAGTGACAAGCATAGTGATTCTAAGAGGATGTTTATTAATTTTGATAATGGAACAAAAGTAGTAACTCCTTTTTTAGTAAATCATACTAAAGGATCGACAGAAACTGTTTACACCACTATGACACGAGATGATTTATATATCCTCGGCATTACTGAGCCTATGGGAATGGTTGCTATTATCAAAAAAGACACTAAAGGTAATGAGACAAGTGTAGCAATGGCCGAATGTATCTTGCAATAATAACAGCCCCATTATGGGGCTTTTTTTAATTTGGAGAGTTCAGGCAATTTACTCTCATATTTAGTAATTATTTCATCTAAATATTTTTGGATCTCTCTTTTAGTTTCTTTATCTAATTTTGATGCAGCTAATTCAGCAGATGCCAGATCCTCTTCAGTGATTGCGCCTTCGGTTAGAGTTTCTATTTGATGTCTCCGATGTTTTCTGACCGCATCCAATAAAACTGCAACAATTTCAGCATTTACAGATCTCTTATTATATGAAGCCATGTCATGCACAGCTTCTTTAAGGTCTTGCGGTAGACGAATATTTATTTGTGGGTCACGGCTCATAATCAAAATCCAGTGAAAAATGATATTGACATGGTATACGATGGCTACTAGTATCTCAATGGTAGCCATTAATGGTATCCAATGTATACTACAGAAGGGAGTTGAAATGAATACTAACTTAAATGTGCAAAAGAAAAGCGAAGTTATGCAGTTTAGGACGACTGAGCACCTGAAAGAGCAGCTTCGTAAGTTAGCGGCTAAAGATGGTCTTTCTCAGAATGCCGTTCTGAATCAGGCTTTAGCCTGGTACGCGGAGGAAAGGAGTAGTAGGAATGAAGCAGTTGAAATCTAATAAAAGCAAAACCCCAACGGCGGCAACCATCGGGGCTTCTAGAACAACGTTAACCAATCAACAAGGAAATAACGCTATGAACATTTTAGCACCTACAACACAAGCTGTCACCATGTCAAGCCGTGATATTGCGGAGCTGACTGGTAAAAATCATGCTGATATATGCCGTGATATCCGAGCAATGTTAGCTGGGCTTCATGGGGGTAAGGGAACCGATTATATCCGTAAAGCAAATCTGCTTTACATTACAAATCAAGGTGTTGAGTGCGTTCAGTACGATAAGAATAACCCTAATGCTTGGGAATACCTACTCGACCGTCGCCATACTGAAATTCTGGTTACCGGCTATGATGTTGTTCGCCGTGCCGCAGTCATTGATCGCTTAATTATATTAGAGCAAGAGCGCCGCAACACGCCTTCAAGATTACCGAACGTAAAAGAGCTTGCGCTAATGGTCATTCAGGCGGAAGAAGATAAAGAACGTTTACTACTGGAAAATAAAGGTCTTGAAGATCAGGTCGCCGAAATGACACCGGATGTTAAAGCCTTTGAGCGCATAGCGAAATCTAACGGCAGTATGTGTATTACTGACGCAGCTAAACATCTTCAAATTAAACCAAAAGCGCTTTTTGACAAGCTGCACTCAATGAAGTGGATCTACCGCAGAACAGGTAATAAGAACTGGCTTGGTTATCAGGACAAATTACAGCAGGGCGTTCTTGAGCACAAAGTAAGGTCATTCACCGACAGCGAAGGTGAAGAACAAACCCGTGAGCAGGTGCTGGTAACGGCGAAAGGGATTGCGAAATTAGCTAAGATATTAGAGGTAGAGGAAGTTGCTTGATAACGCATCTTTGTAACAGAATTAACTAATTTAACAAGGGTAATTGGTATTAACAATAAGTTTCAGGCCATTACGCGAGTATAAATAGTTTAATATTCGAGGCGGTTCGCACTTTAAACTGAACTGACTTTACAAAAGGTTACAATAACGTAATAAATAGTGCTGTTCCAAAAAAGGCGAAGCCCCCCAGCTAGTTGCAATAGTCTGGAGGGCTTCTATTAAGCAGTCCATAACCTACCCATAGGAATACAGACAATGACAATTATAACAGTTAATGAAACTGGTAATACAACAAATACTAAATTCTATGAAGATCCTCAAGCTATCGTTACCGGCGAAGCGCTGCCTGAAGGTAAGGTTTTAGTCGATGCCGAGGCTTACTGGCGGTTGCGTAAAGATTTGCTGGCTACTCAGAAGATTGTGGAAGAGTTACTGAACCGGATGCGCTTTATTCACGACGGGGAAAGCATTGCAACGTTCGATCACCCAATACATGAAGTGCTGTCTCGTTAAGGGGCTTTATTTGGTGATTATATAACCAGTCAGTGTTAAAATTACAATCAATAATAAGGAGGGAATATGTCTACTGGTAGCTTAAGTAAAACAGAGCTTGAAGCCCTCCTGAGGGCGAATAAAGCTGAGGTTGATGTTGTTGCCGCCACTATGAAGCAAGATATGGCTGAGTGGAGAGCACAACAGACCATGCAGTTTTCCAATATTACTACTTCACTCGCTAAGGTTGATGGGAAGCTAGACGCGGTAGAAGGTAAAATTGATGGTTTGAAAACGAGTATTGCCACAACGCAATGGTCAACGGCAATAGGACTAACTTTGGTCACAGTGATTATGTCGGTGGTTATGCTGGCTTCCAGTTGGATAATGTCAGGTAAAGGTGCTTCGTCACCTCCACAACCGGTAGTAATCCATAGTCAACAGGCAGAACCTGTGAAAAAACAACCCTAAGTTATTGATAATTTCGGAATCCACCAATGGTGGAAGCCGGATAACTAACCCGCTCATAAAGCGGGTTTTTCTTTTATACGGAGTCACTATGTCAAAACAATGGCTTCGCGAATGCAAGCTGATTGTGGCGGATGAGAACGGCGACGGACTTGACCTCTCTGAGCTGAAAATTAAGTTCAATATTACCCGTCCCTCTTTTGCTTACCCTGCCACGGGCATTTTCAAAATTTATAACCTGAACGACGAGACACGGAGCAAAATCCGCAAGCATGAGTTCAAATTTATTCAGTTCTCAGCCGGATACAAAGACAATTCAGGCCAGATATTCTCCGGGGAAATCCAGTACACCTACACCGGGCGCGACAGCCCTACGGATAATTACGTGGTGATACAGGCCGGAGACGGCGACCAGGCATATAACAATGCCAAGATTAATATCACTATCGCATCCGGCTACACACAGCAGGATATCGACCGGCTACTAATGCGAAACCTTGAGCAGTACAAAATAACTTACGGTTTACGTCCTGAGCTTCAGTTAAATGTAGCCCCGCGTGGCAAGGTTCTCTTCGGTATGCAACGCGATGAAATGAACCTTTTCGCTAAACAGAATAATGCCGAATGGCGTTACGAGGACGGTCAGTGCCACATTATCCCCAGAAACGTTTATCTCACCGAGGCCGTGGTGCTGAACTATAACACCGGATTAATTGGCATGCCTGAACAGACCATAGGCGCGGGTATTAACGTAAAGTGCCTGATTAACCCGAAAATCAGACCGGGTACACTCATTCGGATAGATAATAAATCCATCAATGAAGTGGGTTTATCAACTGGCGCTATTGCCCGACGAGAAAGCTACGAGGGGTCGCTAGAAATTCCCGCAGCAACTGATGCCGATGGTGATTATATCGTGATAAACGTCAGCTACTTTGGCGATACCCGCGAGAAGGCATACTACATGGATTTGATTTGTGTCGCCAAATCTGACCAAACACTTATGACTCAGGCAGCACTAGCCACGGATACCCGATAATGATCACTAATTTTGAACGCATGAACCACCCTGAAACGCCGTTCTTGCTGATGCAGGAGTCGGTCAGCTCAGGGTTGTATGTTTCCATTCCCTGCATTGTCCAGTCATTCAATCCGGATGCCGTGACTGTGACAGCACAGCCTGCGATACGCTGGAAAATGACAGACGAAACAGGCAAGACAGAATCCGTCGCTTTACCCTTACTGGTGGACGTGCCGGTAATATTTCCTCGTGGTGGTGGAGTGACGCTGACATTTCCAATTAAGCCTGGGGATGAATGCCTGGTGGTATTCGCTGACCGCTGCATTGATTACTGGTGGCAGAACGGCGGTGTTCAGGAACCCGTAGACCCGCGCCAGCATCATCTGTCTGATGGCTTTGCGTTTGTAGGGCCACAGTCTCAGGCGCGGAAAATCAGCAATATCAGCACTCAATCTGCCCAATTGCGCACGGATGATGGCGCCGCATTTATTGAGCTGAACCCCAGTAACCATAACATCACGGTCAAAACCCCCGGCAAATTGACCGCGACTGCGAACAAAGGTACGGAGATCACTTCACCGACCATTGTGTTAAATGGCAATGTGGTTATTAACGGCAACCTGTCGCAAGGTATGGGCGCGAATGGCGGTGAAGCGACAATGAACGGGCCAGTGAAAGTGAAAAACGATGTCACCGCAGGCGGTATCAGTCTGATGACACACAAGCACAATGGCGTCAGAACCGGAGACGGTACAACAGGAGGGCCGCAATAATGCGCTACCGACGACAGGATGCTAACGGCGATTACAGTTTCGGGCAGGGGGATAATACGTTTCTGATTGATTCCCCTGAAACCGTGGCTCAGGCGGTAAAAACCCGACTCGATTTATGGCGCGGGGATTGGTTTTTGGATATGGAGGAAGGGACACTCTATCGGGAAGCGGTGCTGGAGAAGAACTACACCAGTGCGCTTGCGCTTGAGGAGCGCATTCTTGATACAGAAGGCGTAACGGGGATCTTATCGCTTGATGCTACCCGCGACCCGAACACCCGAAAAATTACCATCACAGCCACTATCAACACCCGCTACGGTCAAACGACACTCACCAGCGAACGGTAACTTATGCTTAATCTAGACACATTAGGGCTTGCGGCGAAAATTACCGCGAGCGGCATCACTGCGCCTGATTACCCAACGATATTGGCCCGGCTTACAGGGTATTTCCACCAGATTTACGGTGAGGATGCGTACCTTGACCCGGACAGCCAAGACGGGCAGATGGTGGCAATTTATGCCTTGGCTATCCATGATGCCAATAATACAGTTATTGCTGCGTATAACTCATTCAGCCCGTCAACAGCGACAGGTTCAGCCTTGTCAAACAACGTTGCCATTAACGGCATGACCCGCCACAGAACCACCAAATCCACCTGTGATGTGGAAATTATCGGGCAGGTCGGCACGGTCATCAAAAATGGCACGGTGCGTGATGTGCAGGGTTACTCTTGGCGTTTGCCGGATACGGTCACTATTGGTACACATGGCTCTGTCATCGTCACGGCAACCTGTCAGACATCAGGCGGGATCACAGCGGCTATTGGCGATATTAATGGCATTGGCACACCCACTCGCGGTTGGCAGAAAGTGACCAACCATTCTATCGCCACACCGGGTAGAGCCATTGAGACCGACGGGGAACTGCGGATACGCCAGCGTAGCTCAGTCGCTTTACCTTCTCGTACTGTATTGGATGGCATACTGGGGGCTATCAGTTTGATCCCCGGTGTTTCACGCTTACGGGGCTTTGAGAACGATACCGGGCAAACGGATGAATACGGTATTCCGGGGCACTCTATTGCAATGATTGTTGATGGTGGGGATGCCAGTACGATTGCCCGTACTATTGCGTTAAAGAAAACACCCGGTGGCGGTACGTTCGGTGACACAGTGATTAAAGTCGCTGACCGTTACCAGATCACCCATCCGATACGTTTCTCTCGTCCGGTGGATGTATCCGTATTTATTGAAATTCACCTGACGCCTTTTGATGGTTATACCACGTTAGTCGGCGACCGGATAAAAGCAGGCGTGACCGATTACATTAACTCTGTGCATATCGGGGACAGTGTGTACCTGACCAAGCTGTTTACACCTGCGAACCTGCCTGACGATGATGAGGGCAAGACCTACGATATCACGGACATCAAAATCGGGCGCACGGCGGGATCAGTGGTTATGGGCAACCTGAAAACCCAGTACAACGAGGCTGTTATCTGCCAACCCGATAACATTAAACTGGTGGTGACATGAGAGATTACTTAAAACTCATTACCCCACAGCACCGGACAGCACCAAAATTCGTTACTCACATCGACCTTATTACCCGTTCACTCTCTGACATTGCTCAACAGACCTTACAGCTCAATGATGCCTTTTCACTGGATAGGGCCGTTGGTGTGCAATTGGATGCGGTCGGCGAGTGGATAGGCTTATCACGCTATGTGAAAACGCCGATTGTAGGCGTTTATTTCTCACTGGATATGAACGGCATCGGTTTTGATCAGGGGAGCTGGAGGCGGCGATATGACAGTGACAGCGGATTTACGGAACTGGACGACGAAACTTATCGCACGTTACTGCGGGTAAAAATTGAGGCTAATCACTGGGATGGCTCCGGCGAGATGTTAGAGCGGATTTACCAGCGCATCATGCCAGACAGTAAAACCACGCTGTTTTTCGTGGATAACCAGAATATGACAATGGATGTGTTTATGACGGGCGGCGTGATACCGGAGGTGATTAAAGCGGTTATTCGACAAGGCTATCTGAACATTAAGCCGGAGGCCGTGAGAGTTAACAATTATATCAATTCAGCCGATTGTGGGCTGTTTGGTTTTGACATTCAACATGACGTGGTTGCCGGATTTGATGTCGGCGGCTGGGCAGTAAAACTGTGAGGGGATTATGGCAAAAAATGAATTTCTCCCGTTCGGGATCGCGGACGGGGCAAACGTATTAACCAACGACGAGTACGGCAAGCTGATTGCTCGGACTAATGGTTTTAGTTCCGGTGTAGCGAAGTCGCAGGAGCTAAATAAAGTCTGGCGGCAGGCATCTGTGATAGCAGCTGTGGTCGCACAGTTTATCGCGGAAACAAACAATCAGGATGTGTTGGATGATGGGGATTTAGTCGCCCTGCAAAAAGGGTTGCTGAGCGCATTAAAGGCAACAGTCAGTTCCAATGTGCCCAATGCCTCACTCACTACGGCAGGTATTACCAAACTGAGTAATGCCACAGACAGCAATGCAGAGAATGTAGCGGCAACATCTAAAGCAGTGAATCAGGTCAACGATAACGCCAATAGTCGTCTTGAGAAAGCGAAGAACGGGGCGGATATTCCCAATAAGCCTGAATTTGTTAGTAATATCGGGGCTTATCCTGTGACAGGCGGTATCGTCAATGGAAATATTGATGCTACGGGGTATTTATCCAGTACCGCCGTGTATGAAGCGGGGGGAATACGGGTTTACAGTGCGAATAATAAACCCACCCCCGATGACATAGGGGCTTACCCGAAAACGGGCGGCGTCGTCAATGGGAATGTCGATGTGACAGGGTACTTATCCAGTACTGCCGTGTATGAAGCGGGGGGAATACGGGTTTACAGCGCGAATAATAAACCCACCCCCGATGACATCGGGGCTTACCCGAAAACGGGCGGCATCGTCAACGGCAATGTGGATGCGACGGGGTATGTGGGGGGGAACGGTATTTATGAAGTGGGAGGATTTCGGGTTTACAGCCCGATTAATAAGCCGACACTGAATGACATTGTTTTCGGGGCGTTTTCAGCCCTGCCGATTGGTGTACCGGTTCCGTGGCCTTTAGCCATTCCCCCGGTTGGTTGGCTGAAATGTAACGGTTCGACTTTCTACGCAGGGCAATATCCGGAGCTGGAAAAAGTCT
>NZ_CAWQJR010000150.1:0-43284 GCF_963894935.1 Xenorhabdus sp. PB61.4 | reverse complement strand
ATAATTAAGTGTAGAGTAAAGATGTCATTCATCAAGTGACAAAATGGGGGGGGATATAATAAGGGAGGGGATTTTAATATAACCCCCTTATTAATTTAAAAATTATAATGTGAATTTATTTTTTTCTCTTACTGGCTTTCTTTACTTGTGTCACCTGGCTCTCAACCCAACCATCCTGTACTCGTGTTTTCAGTGAATCACCCACTTTTACCTGCTTAACCTGCTTCAGCAACTTCCCATCCGGCGTTTCGCTGATACTATAACCGCGACTCAAGGTTGCCAGCGGGCTGACAGCTTCCATACGCGAACAGGAAACAGCGAATTTCTCTTTATAGCGGGATAATTGCCGCTCAATTGCCTGTTTTAAGCGAAAATCAATTTGTTGAATATGCTGGCTATAATGTCTTATCTCCTGCTCAGGAGTGTGTTGTAACAGACGCTGAATTAATTTTTCACTGGCAGCAGAATTCTGTTTTAAATGACGTAATAAACCGTCAATTAATTTCTGGCGTAATTCAGATAAACGATTTTGTTGACGAGCCAGCCGTAAATCAGGGCTTTGTTGCTGGAGGCGGTGGTGTAATCCATTAAAAACACGTTGCTTCTGGGCAAAGAAGTAATCCATTGCCATTTCGAGGCGCTGTTGCAGGGACTGAACTTGTCTCAGTAGCTCAAGTTGATTACGACTAACTAACTCAGCCGCAGCGGAAGGTGTGGGTGCACGTAAATCAGCGACGAAATCTGCAATGGTGACATCAGTTTCATGCCCGACGGCACTGACGACAGGAATTTGGCTGTGGAATATCGCCCGTGCTACTTGTTCATCATTAAAACACCATAAATCTTCCAGTGAGCCACCACCGCGCCCGAGAATGAGAACATCACATTCCTGCCGGATATTAGCTAATTCAATCGCCCGAATAATTTGTAACGGTGCTTCTGCTCCCTGAACTGCGGTAGGGTAAACAATAACGGGTAGAGAAGGGTCACGACGTTTCAGAATATTCAGAATATCGTGTAACGCAGCACCACTGGCTGAAGTAATCACACCAAGCCGTTTTGCAGGCGAGGGAAGCGATTTTTTATAAATCTGCTCAAATAACCCTTCAGCGGTGAGTTTTTGTTTTAAAACTTCAAATTGTTGTTGCAGCAACCCATCACCGGCAGGCTGGATACTTTCCACAATCAACTGATAATCACCCCGTGGCTCATACAGAGTGATCTGTGCTCTTACTAACACCTGCTGACCGTTTTGTGGCCGGAATGTTGCCCGTAAATTGTAACTACGAAACATTGCAGCCCGGATTTGTGCCCGCTCATCTTTCAGCGTGAAATACCAATGACCGGACGAAGGCTGGGAAAAGTTAGAAATTTCAGCACTGAGCCAAATTTTACCCATTTCCAGTTCTAATAGCTGACGAACCGTCTGATTCAGACGACTAACAGAAAAAATTCCAGTGTTGGTTGGCAGTGACATGTGAGCTAGATCAAATTTTAAAACAAGGACTTAATTGACTGATAATAACTGCTCGCCACCACTAATCAAGAAATTTTTTCAGAAAATGCTGGAGGCAACCGATTACGGCCTGTATAATGCCGCGGCAATATTTTATCCCTTATTGACGCCCCATAGCTTGGTGAGATATTGCTCATGTTACGAATTAAAAAAGAAGCATTAACTTTTGACGACGTTCTGTTGGTTCCTGCCCATTCTACAGTTCTGCCTAACACGGCAGATTTGTCCACACAATTAACATCTACTATTCGCCTGAACGTGCCTATGCTCTCAGCAGCAATGGATACCGTGACGGAATCTTCTCTGGCTATCGCGCTGGCACAGGAAGGGGGAATTGGTTTTATTCACAAAAACATGCCTATTGAACGTCAGGCTGAAGAAGTCAGCCGCGTGAAAAAACATGAAAGTGGTGTTGTCACCGATCCTGTCACTGTAACGCCACAAACGACACTGCGTGAAGTCAATGAATTAGCTGCGCGTAATGGCTTCGCTGGTTATCCTGTCGTAACTGAATCTAACGAACTGGTTGGTATCATCACTGGCCGTGATGTGCGTTTTGTTACAGATTTGGAATTGCCAGTTACCGCAGTCATGACGCCAAAAGAGCGTCTGGTGACGGTAAAAGAAGGTGAAGCCCGCGATGTAGTATTGCAGAAAATGCACGAAAAACGCGTTGAGAAAGCATTGGTTGTTGATGATAACTTCCATTTGCTCGGCATGATCACAGTGAAAGATTTTCAGAAAGCAGAACGTAAACCAAACGCTTGTAAAGATGAGCAGGGTCGTCTGCGTGTAGGTGCTGCTGTTGGTGCCGGTGCTGGCAATGAAGATCGTGTTGATGCGCTGGTAGCGGCTGGTGTGGACGTGTTGCTGATTGACTCATCCCACGGTCATTCTGAAGGTGTTTTGCAGCGTATCCGCGAAACCCGTGCTAAATACCCTAATCTGCAAATCATTGGTGGTAACGTAGCAACCGGTGAAGGCGCTAAAGCGCTGGTAGAAGCAGGTGTGAATGCCGTTAAAGTCGGTATCGGCCCTGGTTCTATCTGTACTACCCGTATCGTGACCGGTGTTGGTGTACCACAAATTACCGCGATTGCTGACGCAGTAGAAGCACTGGAAGGAACAGGGATCCCGGTTATTGCTGACGGTGGTATCCGCTTCTCCGGTGACATCGCTAAAGCGATTGCCGCAGGTGCTGCATGTGTGATGGTTGGTTCAATGCTGGCAGGTACAGAAGAATCTCCGGGTGAAATCGAACTCTATCAGGGCCGCTCGTTTAAATCCTATCGTGGAATGGGTTCTCTGGGCGCAATGTCCAAAGGTTCTTCTGATCGCTACTTCCAGACTGATAATGCGGCAGATAAATTAGTACCGGAAGGTATCGAAGGCCGTGTTGCTTATAAAGGATTGCTGAAAAATATCATTCACCAACAAATGGGTGGACTACGCTCCTGTATGGGTCTGACAGGCTGCGCTACGATTGATGAACTGAGAACTAAAGCAGAATTCGTTCGTATCAGTGGCGCTGGTATTCAGGAAAGTCACGTTCATGACGTGACTATCACGAAAGAATCACCAAATTACCGTTTAGGTCTGTAATTTACTTACACAGTGGCTCGCAATAGCGGGTCACTGATTTTTTTACTTTTTAATTGCCACTTGTTTTGGGAATTCACCTCTAATGACAACTAATATCCATCAGCATCGCATTCTGATCCTTGATTTTGGCTCGCAATATACACAACTTATTGCCCGCCGTATCCGTGAAATCGGTGTTTATTGTGAACTTTGGACATGGAATGTCACTGAAGAACAAATCCGTGCATTTAACCCTAGCGGTATCATTCTTTCTGGTGGCCCGGAAAGCACAACTGAGAACAACAGTCCACGTGCGCCAGAATATGTGTTCAACGCGGGTGTGCCGGTATTGGGTGTCTGCTATGGCATGCAAACCATGTCTATGCAATTGGGTGGAGAAGTTTCTACCTCTAATGAGCGTGAGTTTGGCTATGCTCAGGTTGAGCTGAAAGGTGATAGCGAACTGTTCCGCGGTATTCAGGATGCACTGAATGAATCAGGTACACCGGTACTGGATGTGTGGATGAGCCATGGCGATAAAGTTACTGCCATTCCGGAAGGCTTCACTACTGTAGCCAGCACTGATAGCTGCCCATTTGCTATCATGGCGAATGAAGAAAAACGTTTTTATGGTGTACAGTTCCACCCGGAAGTAACTCATACTCATCAGGGTCTGAACATCCTGAAACGCTTTGTGCTGGATATTTGTCAGTGTGAAGCCCTGTGGACACCTGCCTCTATCATTGATGATATCGTAGAGCGTCTGCGTGCGCAGATCGGTGATGATAAAGTTATCCTTGCTCTGTCTGGTGGTGTCGATTCCTCAGTAACAGCGCTGCTGCTGAACCGCGCAATTGGCAAACGTCTGACCTGCGTATTTGTAGACAATGGCCTGCTTCGTCTGAATGAAGCGGATCAGGTGATGGACATGTTCGAGGGTAAATTCGACCTGAACATCATCCATGTTAAAGCTGAAGATCGCTTCCTTTCCGCACTGGCGGGAATTAATGATCCTGAAGCTAAACGTAAAACCATCGGTCACGTATTTATCGACGTGTTTGATGAAGAAGCTTCAAAACAGACTCAGGTTAAATGGCTGGCACAGGGCACGATTTACCCGGATGTTATCGAATCAGCAGCATCAGCGACAGGTAACGCACATGTAATCAAATCTCACCACAACGTGGGTGGTTTGCCTGAAGATATGGCTCTGGGTCTGGTTGAGCCTCTGAAAGAGCTGTTCAAAGACGAAGTTCGCCGCATCGGTCTGGAACTGGGCCTGCCATATGACATGCTGTACCGCCACCCATTCCCGGGCCCGGGTCTTGGTGTACGTGTACTGGGTGAAGTGAAGAAAGAATACTGTGACTTGCTGCGTCGTGCTGATGCTATCTTTATTGAAGAGTTGCATAAAGCCGATCTGTATAACAAAGTTAGTCAGGCATTTACCGTATTCCTGCCAGTTCGTTCTGTCGGCGTAATGGGTGATGGACGTAAATATGACTGGGTTGTCTCCCTGCGTGCAGTAGAAACCATCGACTTTATGACCGCGCACTGGGCACACCTGCCATATGATTTCCTTGGCCGTGTATCAAACCGTATCATCAATGAAGTCAGTGGGATATCGCGCGTAGTCTATGACATAAGCGGTAAACCACCAGCAACAATTGAGTGGGAATGATATAAAGCCTTCCCAAGCCTCACCAAATCATCATGATTTTTAAATTAAGACCCTGATTTCAGGGTCTTTTCATCCCCAAACCTCACCGTATCAGCATGCGATTATTGACGGTATCAGAAAGATAAAAAGGATGCGGCTATGCTGACAGACACTAAGTTAAAAAACCTCAAACCTACCGATAAATTATACAAGATTTCTGACCGTGACGGACTCTAGTCTTAGACTGCCCCTATAGTACAGGACGGGGTTGCCTTCGGTGCTGTATTGTCTGTGGGAAAAACAGCCCAATTATGGATTTCAAGGTGCGAATTTCAACCAATGTCGCTTTGATATAATAACCAGAGTGGGTGCCAACAAAAACAAACTATAACGTTAATCAAATGAAAAAATTATCATCATTAAAAGTGACAGCAATTTTTGCTATTAGCGCTTTGCTATCTGCGTGCGCTGATAGCAATTACACAATGTTCCCAGATACGATGCCTGAATGGTGGTACAACCAGCATCATAGCGTCTATACAGGACCTGACTGGAACGCAAAAGAAATAAACAAAATGATAGAGTTAAAGAATCAGCAAAGTCATTAAATCTGATAGTATGCGCACCTGTGCGCATACTATCGTTATATGTAAATCGGGTTCGGGTGCCCCATGCCGACGCAGTCGCGGGGCTGAACCCGATTCAACATAACGGTGTATCAATTTCAGGAGCCGAATTTATAGTGCAAAATTGGCTCATTTGCCTGTTAAAAATGCCAAAAGTAGACAATGATGCATTCTTTTATCATCTAAAACAAAGTAATAACCAATATGCTGGATTTTGGAATAGATCACAGTGTTATCTCATTGATTTAGAGTATAAAACAGCACCATTTAAATCTAGGCGGGGTAATAGACAGTGCATACGATCGAAAAAACGATCCATCTGGCAGATTTATTTGTTTCTTATCGTAAAGACTTTAGTGAAAATCAGGAAAACTCCCAGAACCCAGTGATGTTTCTGCATGGTACAAATAGCGATGGAAATAGTAGTTTTGGAAAGATAAAAACTCCATTTAATCGTGACCGGACAGTTATTATCCCTGACTATGCGGGCTGTGGTAATTCCAGTTTGCCATCCGGAGAGCTGACGATTGAACACCTTGCAGAGCAAGTAGTCGCAGTTATCAATGATAGTAGCGATGAGCCTGTGGATTTAGTGGGGTTCTCTTTGGGGGCCGTTGTTGCTGTGGTTGTTGCCGCGACTCATCCACAATTAGTAAATCGACTAGTATTGACTGCTCCGTGGGCAACCAATGACGATCCCTATTTTAGGTTGATGTTCACAACTTGGTTAAAACTGGAAAACAGTGATCAGGCTTTAGCAACTGCCTTTGGCTTATCCCATGTTCTTAGCCCGGAATTTATTTCATCACTGGGGCAGGATACTCTCAATCAAATCTGTGCCAGACCCTCAGAAAAAGAGACGGACAAACGCATAGCTCTGGGGTTATCAGTAAATATCGAGAATCACCTGACCCGGATAAATAAAGACACATTAATTATCGGATTAAGTCACGATACGCTTATCCCGCCTTATCTGGTACGAGAAGTTCATCAGTCTGTGAAAAATAGCCAGTACAGGGAAGTGAAGAGTGGTCATGCTGTACCGCTGGAAAACCCAACAGAATGGGTGAGTGTTATCAACGATTTTTTACAGCGTCGCTAGCCAGAGCCGTAGTTTTTACTCTGAAAGGGTTGACGTAGAGGCTAAATTCACGGGTAAATATTTATAAATGGTTGACAGTGATACATCATAAATAATGGATAGTTGCTTTCGGGTATGGCCTTTATGCAGTAATCTGGCGGCCTGTTGTCGATCTTCTTCGGTAAATCTGACAGGCCGTCCGCCGATCCTGCCTTGTTCCCGGGCCGCAGCCAGGCCTGCATTTGTTCTTTCGACGATCAACTCACGTTCCATTTCTGCCAGTGCACTCATTACATGGAAGAAAAAACGCCCCATAGCGGTACTGGTATCAATACTATCCGTCAGACTTTGGAAATGAATTCCCTGTTCATTCAGTTCTGAAATTAATGTCACCAGATTTTTTACACTGCGCCCCAGACGATCCAGCTTCCAGACAACCAGCGTATCGCCAGATTTCAGATGCTTCAATGCACGTTTTAATCCCGGACGATTGGCGGTTCTTCCACTGATTTTATCTTCAAAAATCATTTCACAGTGGATATTGGCTAGTGCATTTCTTTGTAAATCACTATTCTGGTCACTTGTTGATACCCTGATATAACCAATTTTTGCCACGGATAACCCTTAATTATGTAATGAACTATTCATAAGGAGATAATACCGACTTTTCCATTATAAAAACCTAAAATTTACCAAATTACGTGATAAAAATTCACAAAATAGTGCTTTGTCCTTGATTTTGTTATGGCGAAGGACAGTATTAAATAAAATCATTAACATGCCGCCTGACTCGGTGATCATACTCACAGTATTAAGTTTTATTAACAAGAGATAGCAATTAGTTCTCGATTATTTTCTCAAAATGCTCTTTATTTAGTTGAAACAATTTTGTTGCTAACTTGTTATTTATAATTCCGAGGGTTGTATATGGAGCTGATCACACAATGGTTAGGTGCAATAAACGGGGTTGTATGGGGAGTACCAATGTTGATTGGTCTTCTGGGCATTGGTATTTTCATGCAAATCCGCCTGTCTTTCCTGCCTATCCGTAAATTAGGAACAGGTTTTAAATTACTTTTCCAAAAAAACAAACAACGTGGCGAAGGGCAGATTTCACCTTTTAATGCATTAATGACCGCATTATCCGCAACAATAGGTACAGGAAACATTGCCGGGGTAGCGACCGCTATTGTCATGGGTGGGCCAGGAGCACTGTTCTGGATGTGGATGACGGCATTGGTAGGAATGGCGACTAAATATTCTGAAGCCGTGCTGGCAGTACGTTACCGTGAAACAGACAAAAACGGTAACTATGTGGGCGGCCCCATGTACTACATCAAAAATGGATTAGGAAAAAAATGGGTCTGGCTGGGAACGTTATTTGCCTTATTTGGCAGTATGGCCGGTTTTGGTATTGGTAATACAGTACAGGCCAACTCGGTTGCTGAAGTACTACACAGTAGCTTTGGTATTGATAAAGCCATTACTGCCGTTGCACTGGTTCTTCTGGTTGGTGCGGTACTGATTGGTGGCATTAAGCGTATCTCTGATGTTGCAGGTAAACTGGTTCCTGTGATGACCGTCGGTTACTTGGCGATCGGGATTATCGTTCTGGGGCTTAACGTGACTGCTATTCCGGAAGCAATCGCTTTGATCATTAAGTCTGCGTTTACTCCTGTTGCGGCTCAGGGCGGATTTGCCGGTGCAGCAGTCTGGGCTGCAATCCGCTTTGGTATTGCCCGTGGTGTATTCTCTAACGAAGCCGGTATGGGAAGTGCGCCTATCGCTCACGCAGCAGCAAAAACTCAAAACCCTATCCGGCAGGGCTTAATCGCCATGTTGGGCACTTTTATCGATACCATTATAGTTTGCTCCATTACCGGGCTGACAATTGTTATTACCGGTGGCTGGCTGACAGGAGAAACCGGCGCAACACTAACAGCGAGTTCTTTCTCAGCAGTTATTCCGGGAGGGCACTACCTTGTTGCGCTTGCTCTGGCTATCTTTGCTTTCACAACCATCTTAGGCTGGAGTTTCTACGGTGAAAAATGTATCCAGTACTTATTTGGAACGAAAGCCATTACACCTTTTCGTATTGTCTGGATCATTGCCCTGCCAATTGGCGCGACTCAGTCACTAAGCTTAGTTTGGCTATTAGCAGATACACTCAATGCAATGATGGCTATCCCTAACTTAATTGCGATTGCCCTGTTAAGCCCGGTGGTATACCGTTTGACCAAAGATCATATCCATGATGTGAATGCGGACAGCCTTGAAATTAAGGCAAACAGCATTGAAATTAAAACGGCAATGAAAACAGATTAATAATTATTAAATAAAAGCTATAAATTGAAATTGCTCCTATGTCTCCAGCTAAGTGTTATCAAGCTTAACGCACAGATTGAGATATGGGAGCATGCTATTTATGAGAGGTACGAAATTAATGCAATTAATATAATAATGAAAATTAGAGGCAATAATAATGAAATATAGCCATGTCGTACCTCATTCTCAGCAAATTTTGACTACTTCAACTGAAAACTGGATTGACTGGCGCTGGCAGCAAAAAAATGCCATCCGTGATGAAGAAGCTTTACGTTTAGCCTGTGGCGGATGGAGTGAAGAAATAACCCAGCGTATTCAACAAAATCTACAAGGGCAAAAGATGCAGATCACCCCTTATTATCTGCGTCGTATTTTAGCCACCAGTCAATCTGACGATATCACTGCAAATCCACTCTGGCGGCAAGTTGTTCCATTCTGGAGTGAAGAAAAGTTGAATGGTTATGATGGGGAATCAGAAAACTGGGAACTGAATCATGAAATGAAAACCCCTATTTGCCAGCATAAATATGACAATCGAGTCATTTTGCGCATGGTCAATGCCTGTAATTCCTACTGTCAGTTCTGTTTTGAAGCCCTGCGAACATTGAAAGTTGATTCAGAAAAATCCAATGCAGGCCGTAGTTCCTTCCAGCAATCCATCGAATACATTAAGAATACGCCTTCGATCGAAGAAGTTATCCTGAGCGGCGGTGATCCCCTTATGCTGACGGATAACAAATTAGCTGAATCCCTCGCAGCTATCAGAGAAATCAGGGGTGATCTGTTAATTCGTATTCATTCCCGTGCTCTCACTTTTAATCCTTACCGTATTACCGATAATCTGTTAGAAGCTCTGGAAAAATATCGGGTTAATGCTTTTGGTGTACATATTTGTCATCCACTGGAAATCAGTGAGGAATTCCAGTCTGCGGTACGTCGTATTCAACAAGTTGTGCCGATTGTTTTTTCCAATATGCCTTTTTTACGTGGAATTAATGATAGTGAAGAAACCCTGCATAAGTTATTTATAGCGCTTTATCGTATTGGCGTGAAACCTTATTATCTCTATCACTTTATGCCTTTCTCGCCGGGTTCTTCAGAATATAAAGCCTCAATTAATGATGGTATCGCTATCATGAAAAAGCTCAAGCGCCGGGTTTCTAACATTGCCTTGCCGGAATATGTTTTGCCACATATGAAGGGGAAATTTACTGTTCCACTGTTCACGGATCCTGATGAAATTCCTTATTTCGAAACGCGTGGCAGTCAACATTATTACCGCTTTATCAATTGGAAAAATGAGCAATGTGAATGGTTAGATAATTAATCCCATTTATTGTTTTATCAACGGTTAATTTAATAAATTCAAAAATAAATGTATACCCGATAGATTTCAGGGCGTTGACAGCTGAGAGTCAGTCATCCAGCTATCTGAAATACTAAGGGTATATAGACTATGCATTTTAAGGATACCAAATGAAACCGAATGCAATTCTATTTGTTGATATTGATGAAGCGGATGTAACACGTTATTACTACCGAGAACCTCATTTTGCAGAAGCAAAAAAGATGGGAATATCTTGCCTGACGGTAGCGCATAAAGGTCGTCAGAATACAGAACGGCTTTTTGCTGACAGTGATGAAGTTTTTTTCTTAGCATCGTTATCGGCTGAATCCTTGCAGGAGTTTGTTATTAGCTTGCAACAAACTTACAATCTGTGCGCAATTCTCTGTTATGCGGGACAGGCTTCTGCCTATGGGCAGTTGGGCTGTATTATTGCTGAAATTTGCCAAAAAATCGGGATACCTCACACGTCTTCTGCTTCTATTGCTGCCTGTAACAACAAATTTCTTATGCGTCAGGCATTACAAAAGCATGGAGTTAGATCAATAAATTATGCATTGTGTAACAGTGAAGAGGAATTATATAAGCAGGCAGAAATAATTGGTTATCCGGTTATAGCAAAACCCCCTTTTGGCGCAGGTTCAGTTTTTATTAAGAAATGCAATAACTGGTCTGAATTACAATCTCATTACCAATTATTTAAAATACAGTACAAATCTACCGCTTCAATTCAGTTTCTGGGAATGATTGAGACCTATTTTACCGCTGAGGGTATATCACTCCTAAATCAGCCCGGACAAAGTATGCTGCTGGAAGAATATATTGAGGGTATTGAAGGGACTGTTGAGTGTGTAATGACTCAGGATGAAACTTATCCGATATTAATAAATGAAAAACTGATTTTGACTGAAAAAAATAATACGATATTAGAGAATTTGCTTATTTCTCCGCCTGTTTCATTTACCGAAACAGAACAGGAACAAATCAGAGATTATGCCATTGCCTGCATACAAGCTGTCGGGTTGAACTATTCTATTGCTCATCTTGAATTCCGCATGACGGCGGATGGCCCGATAGTTATTGAAATTAATCCGCGGCTTGGTGGTTTATTTGTAAGTACCGCATTTCGTGATGTTGCAGGATTAAATCCTTACCAGCTTTATCTTTCTATTCTTTTACATGAGCAAGATATTGATGCTCAGATTAAACTAGGCCAACAAAAGGCGATGACAGGCAAACAGCATTATTCTATGTTAGCTATTTATCCGGAAAATAGTGGTTATTTTCATGGAATAGAAAATATTGAGTACATCAAAAACAATGCTTGTGTCATCGAATGCCGGACTCAGCCGGCTGGCTGTTATATTGATGCGGAAACAGAAGAACATTACCTGATAAGGTGCTGGGCAAAAGTTGATAATGCTTTCCATGCCTATGCATTACACGATGAAATAATACAGCATGTAAAACCCATTATTACACCAATTTTATAAGGGCTGTCACTCATGCGAATTGCAGAAATTTCGGCACAATTAATGGATGAGCATTATTGCCATATTCCTCATTTTGATGAACTTATTTCATATTATGAAGAAGATGCCAGAACATTTAAAAATTATTGGAATAATTTAAAACTGGATCAGAACTTTAAAAACTATACGCACAGGGAAAGGCGAATTCTGCGTTACTATTATTATCCCGGCATGGAAAATCCTTTGCAACTTAACCGAGACAGTGAATATCGTTCATCAGTAATCTATAACGTTGAATATACAAAAGGAGTTAACCAACTTAGCTATGCGGAAGAAGGGTTTATTAACCACCCTATTATGCAACGTATTCTTTCAACGAATATTGCTATCTTGGGCGGACGATTAGTAAAAGGTCATCGTTATTCGATTGATATCCACCAATTCCGGGTGAAAGCTTCGTCAGGAAAAGAGAGTCCGACAACTTCCGGTATTCATCAGGATGGACAGGAGTGGATCTTTATGCATTTTATTCAGGGCAATAATATTGCTCCTGTGATTTCTGAGGTTCATGTAAGTAGCGATGAAGCTCCGCCTTTACTGCAAACAGCGATGACTAAATTTCTGGAAACGCTCGCAATAGATGACAAACAACTTTATCATCGGGCAAGCAATGTTCGGCAAATATCTCCTACCTCTGAGGCATTTCGGGATTTATTGTTGGTCACTTTCCGGCAGTTTCCTGAATAATAAGAGAGCTAATAATAATGTTAAGTCAGGAAAATAGTTTGAATGTGCGTTGGTCTGGCCGTAATGCGTTATTTATCGTGAGTGCGAGGTTTGTCTCTGATTTCGGCGCGTTTCTGAATATGGTGGCGTTATCCACTTACGTTTACCTGCTTAGTAACAGTGTCATGCACGTCAGTATTTTTCTGGCTTGTCGTGTTGCTGGTGGGGTTATTGCCAGTTTAATTGGAACCCCTTTTTTCCGGCGATATACAGGGCGATGGCCGCTGGTTTGTTTCGATTTATTGCGGGTTTTATTGCTGTGTTTGTTACTGATAATTCCGGTTTCACAGCAATTATTGATCTTACCAGCGATTGCTTTTGGGATTGGGCTGGGTAACTCAATGTTTGCCATCGGGTTAAACAGCCAGCTTCCACATTGGGTATCTGCTTCACAACGTATATCAACGAATTCCTGGCTGACTTCCGTTGCGGCCACCGGTGCAGTACTTGGCAGCCTGATATCCGGTTTACTGGTTGCCGGCAGTGGTTACGAAATGGTGTTTATTGTCAACATCATTACCTATCTGGTGGCAGCAATATTGATTATGCCACTGCGTTTTCTCACCAAACCAGAGTCACAAGGAACACGCGCTTTAGGGAGCGAATGGCGAGAATTACGTCTTGGGTTACGCGGAGCACCGATACTGGCCGGAATGTTATTTCTCAGTCTGGCGGATACACTGGGCAGTGCTGCCCATAACGTCGGTTTTCCTATCATTTCCAAGCTCCTGAACCCAGATAATGCCAGTACGGTAATGGGCCTGTTATTGGCAACATGGGCGGTGGGAAAATTCAGTGGTGCGCGTTTAGCCAGTTATTTGCTACGTAGCCGCAACTTATTGAAAATGGAAAAGCTGTTTTTTCTCGGTGTTGCATTGATGTCAACGGGCTTTATCCTGACGTTTCAACAAACTGACCAGCTTTGGTTGCTGGTGTTTGCAGTCTGGGCAGGGATTGGGGATGGAATTGCAGAAGTGAGTTTAATTTCCCGGGCACAAAGTGAACCGGAAAGCCTGCGGTTGCCCATTTTCAGTCTGCTGACCCTACTGCAAATGACAGGATTTGGTGTAGGAATGCTATTGGTCGCACCGTTCTACGTCTGGCTGCCACCTTCCAGCGTCATTATCATATTCCACGGTTTGCCACTGGCTGTGTTAGTTATGATTTTGCTATGGGCACGGCGTTTTACTGTCAGTAAGGTGTGAATTTCATCTATCTGCCACTTTCGAAATTCTTACCTTATTGGTTGCACTGAATACTTTTAATTCATGGGGCGTATAATGCCCCAAATATCCTCGCAAATTCCGCAGTGTTCCCGCCATTGAATTTCGTCGCTTTTGTCATGCTTAGCAATATTTTATTTGTCCTTTGCTGAAGCTTGTTAAGGACAAATTTCCTGCATGCAATAACGAATGCTCACCAAGGAAAGCTGTGGCTGAAGATAGCGATCTCGAAAAAACCGAAGAACCCACGCCCCATAAACGGGAAAAAGCTCGAAAAGAGGGGCAGATAGCGCGTTCGAAGGAACTCACTTCTATCCTGATGTTAGCGGGAGGTGTCAGTTTGCTCTGGATGAGCGGACAATCACTCACTCACGAACTTTCATTGATGGTATTCGAAGGATTTAATTTTGACCATAACATGGTCAGTAATGATAAACAGATGGTGCAACAGGTGGGTCGCTTGTTGAAACAGGCTGTCTGGGCAGTATTACCTGTGTTTACCGGATTGGTTTTGATTGCCCTGAGCGCACCAACGTTAATGGGCGGGCTGATATTCAGTTCGAAATCAATCAAATTTGATCTGACTAAACTGAACCCGATTGCGGGTCTGAAGAAAATCTTCTCCATGAATGCGTTGGCAGAGTTGTTCAAGGCAATTCTGAAAGCGTCATTGGTAGGAGGAGGGGCCGCACTATTTATCTGGGCAAACTGGCCTGCCATGCTGAACCTGACAACTCAACCACCGCTGGTGGCGTTGAGTGATGCCATGATGATGCTGATTTTTGCAGGCTACATTGTCCTGTTTATGCTGATACCAATGGTGGCGTTTGACGTGCTTTATCAGATCCGCAGCCACCTGAAAAAACTGAGAATGACCCGTCAGGAGATCAAGGATGAATTTAAGGAGCAGGAAGGGGATCCACATGTAAAGGCGCGTATTCGCCAACAGCAGCGTGCGGCTGCACGTAAGCGCATGATGGCGGATGTGCCGAAAGCGGATGTCATTGTCACGAACCCGACTCACTACGCAGTAGCTTTACAGTATGACAGTAACAAAATGGGCGCACCTAAAGTACTGGCGAAAGGGGCTGGGCTTATTGCCTTGCGTATCAAAGAGATTGGTGCGGAAAATCGAATTCCGTTATTGGAAGCGCCTCCATTAGCAAGGGCATTATTCCGTCATGCTGAAGTGGGGGGCTTTATTCCGGCAGCACTTTATGCTGCCGTTGCTGAAGTGCTTGCCTGGGTTTACCAATTAAAACGTTGGAAACGGGAAGGTGGCCTGAAACCAAAAACACCTGAAAATCTGCCAGTGCCGCCAGCACTGGATTTTGCTGGAGAAAATAATCGTCATGGCTAATCTGGCCTCATTATTACGTTTATCAGGGAATCGTTTACCGGGGAATATGAAAGGTTCCGAGTGGCAAATGCTTGCGGGGCCTGTACTGATCCTCATGATCCTGTCGATGATGGTACTACCGTTACCACCATTTCTGCTCGATCTCCTGTTCACATTCAACATTGCACTTTCCATCATGGTCTTGCTGGTGGCAATGTTTACGCGTCGGACACTGGATTTTGCTGCTTTTCCGACGATCCTACTGTTTTCGACTTTATTGCGTCTGTCACTGAACGTAGCTTCTACGCGTATCATTCTGATGGAAGGACATACCGGATCAGCGGCGGCAGGGCAGGTGGTAGAAGCCTTCGGCCACTTCCTTGTCGGTGGTAATTTTGCCATTGGTATTGTTGTGTTCGTCATCCTTATCCTGATTAACTTTATGGTCATCACCAAAGGTGCGGGGCGTATCGCCGAAGTCGGTGCGCGCTTTGTACTTGATGGAATGCCCGGCAAACAGATGGCGATTGATGCTGATTTGAATGCCGGATTGATTGGTGAAGATGAAGCGAAAAAACGTCGTGCAGAAGTGACACAAGAAGCGGATTTCTACGGTTCAATGGATGGTGCGAGTAAATTCGTGCGTGGAGATGCCATTGCCGGATTAATGATTCTGGTAATCAATATTATCGGTGGCTTAATTGTTGGTGTTGCCCAGCACAATATGAGTCTGGGTGATGCTGCGGAAGCCTATACGCTGTTGACCATTGGTGACGGTCTGGTTGCCCAGTTACCGGCGTTGATCATCTCTACCGCTGCGGGTGTTATCGTTACTCGCGTAGCGACTGACGAAGATGTTGGTCAGCAGATGGTGACTCAGCTTTTCAACAACCCTAAAGTTTTAATGTTGAGTGCTGGTGTATTAGGTTTACTTGGTTTAGTGCCGGGAATGCCTAACTTTGTTTTCCTGTTGTTCACTGCTGCATTAGCGGGAGTCGGTTATTTCCTGTTGCGTAAGGATAAAGATCCGTTTACGGCACAACATGCAGAGATGAAAGCGGTGGAAGAGCAACAGCAAACCGCGGAAGCTTCATGGTCTGATGTCCAACTGGAAGACCCACTGGGAATGGAAGTCGGTTATCGTTTGATCCCGATGGTTGATTTTCGTCAGAATGGCGAGTTGCTTGGTCGTATCAGTGGTATCCGTAAAAAATTCGCACAGGAAGTGGGTTATTTACCGCCTGTTGTCCATATCCGTGACAACCTTGAACTTGCTCCTGCAAGCTATCGCATCATGATGAAAGGGGTAGAAATTGGTCGTGGTGAAGCCCATCCGGGACGTTGGCTGGCAATTAATCCGGGTGGAGCAGTCGGTGATTTACAGGGTGACCTGACGAAAGACCCGGCCTTTGGTCTACCTGCTGTCTGGATTGATGACAGTTTAAGGGAACAGGCTCAGGTACAGGGTTATACCGTGGTAGCGGCAAGTACGGTTGTGGCGACACATCTTAACCATTTATTGTCTCAGCACTCCAGTGAACTGTTCGGCAGACATGAAGCACAGCAACTGTTCGAACGAGTGAGTCAGGAAATGCCGAAACTGACAGAAAACTTTATCCCTGATGTTGTCAGCCTGACGACCTTACATAAGGTTCTACAAAATCTGTTAGCGGAACAAGTACCAATCCGTGATATGCGAACTGTTATTGAAACGCTGGCGGAACATGCACCGGTACAGACTGACCCTTACGAACTGACAGCTGCCATCCGAATTGCACTGGGTAGAGCAATTGCTCAGCAATGGTTCCCGGGCGTGGATGAAATTAAAGTGATTGGTCTGGATGCAAACCTTGAGCGTATTCTGCTTCAGGCATTACAGGGTGGTGGCGGACTGGAGCCGGGATTGGCTGAAAGTCTGGAGCGTCAGGCGGCAGAAGCACTGGAGCGTCAGGAAATGCTGGGAGCACCACCGGTACTGTTGGTCAACCATGCGCTGCGCCCATTACTGTCACGTTTCTTGCGCCGTATATTGCCTCGGTTGGTTGTACTTTCTAATCTTGAAATTACCGATAATCGCCAGATAAGAATGACGGCGACAATTGGTGGTGCTAGGTAGTATTAGTTGTTGGAATAATAAGGTGATCATCTCAATGATCACCTTACTATAAAGTCATTAATCTTCAGGTCCTTTCCATTCTAATTTATTTCTCATTTCATCTGGCACCAACTCAAATAACATTTTGATTCTCTTTTTATGATAGTTATAGTTAGAACACATTCTGTCATTTGCATTTTCTAGATAATATCTGGCTTGACTATTTAAAAAATAAATATCGTGCTCACAAATTTCTGTCTCTTTTAGATAAGAAACAATATTATGTAATAATTCCGCCTCTTGATAGCAGGATTTATCTCGCCCTTTGCGAATAAAACCGTGTGTTTGCACATTTCTGATATGGGGAAGTGCAAATCTCAACATGTCAATATATATATCAATACGATTCATGATGTAATCCTAAACATAAAATTACCTTTCCTTAAAAAGTGGCCTGTTGTACAGTTACACAAATTTAATAGATATTTCTATAAATTCCTAGCTGCCATTGATTGATTTATTTAAAAGTAAAAATAGAGATAATATGTTTTCGTATAAAGATAATCCGATTCGAGCATTTTACACCGAACAATATATTCGGGTATATCAGGCATTTTCAGACTCAATTGCCGATAGCGCTATACAAAATAATACTTTCGTTTCTCCTCCTTTTAGTATGACACGCATGACATGGATCAAACCCTCATTCTTATGGATGATGTACCGATCCGGCTGGGGGATGAAAGACGAGGGTCAAAAACGCATTTTAGCAATTGATATTACCCATGAAGGATTTCGGGAAATTATCCAACAAGGTGTTATTAGCCACTATCATTCTGAATTCTCTGATTCAAGGGAAGTCTGGAAAAAGAAAGTACAACACAGTGATGTTGTTATTCAGTGGGATCCGGAACGGGATATCTCATTGAACAAATTAGAGCAGAGGACAATCCAGATCGGATTGCGAAATCAGGCTGTTGAAAACTATGTTAGTCATTGGATTAGTAATATCACTGATATCACCGACACAGTACATCACATCCATGAGTTGGTAAAAAATAATCAGTTGGATTTAGCCAAAGGTTTATTACCGGAAGAAAGAATTTATATTGAGCAATAAAGATAAATTTTTCCACAAAAGTGGATAATAAGGAATAGAAGAGATCTATGGAAACTAAATATAAAATTCTTTTAGGATTAGTGGCATTTGTTGGAGTTTTATTTCTTTTTGGTGCATTTCATTCTGCTAAATCGACAGTAGTGCTTATGTTGGATGGGGTGAAAACAACAGGGGTTGTAACAAAATTAGAGTTACATATCTCAAATTCAAATAAGTCTAAAGGAAAAAAAGAGAGCAAATATTATCATCCGGTTATTAATTTTACAACCGAAGAAGGTAAAGAAGTTCAATTCACCTCCTCTTCCGGAAGTAATCCAGCCAGCTATAACATTGGTGAAAAATTAGAGATTATCTATTTGAAAGATAATCCTGCTAATGCTCAATTAAATAATTTTTCTAGCCTTTATGGTATTGCTCTTATTTTTTCACTCTTTGGGTTTTTATTTTCTCTAATAGGCTTTTTCCCTCTGTTTAGAGCACGAAAAAGCAAAACAGTAAAACTATCGAAAAGAAGTAAGATCGTATCTTAATGTAATGAAAAGATTAGGAAATGCATCAAATTCAAAAGGCGCGAAAAGCGCCTTCTTTTTTTATTGATTATTTCTTTTTCTCTACCTGAAGGAATGGCATAGGAGCACCGCTGCCTAAATATTGAGGCATTACGCCATCCCATTTATTTACGGCTTCCAGTTGCAAAACTTCTGGGTTTTTACGCAGAGCTTCACCACGTAATGCGATGGCATCAGCTTCAGCCAGAGCTTTTAACCTGATGGATTCCGCCTGACCACGAGCCTCTTCAATCATTTTATCGGCTTCTGCTTTAGAGCGTTCAACTTCATTTTTGCGCATTTGCGCTTCTTGAACTGCTCTGTTTTTCTTATTGATTGCATCGATCACTTCATTTGGATAATCCATTTTACCAAGCCAGCTGACTTTTTGGATCTCAATACCTACAGGCTCCAATTGTTTACGCAAGTCAGTTGTTACTGACTCTAGTAATTGAGTTTTTCCACCGGAAGATAATTTATCAATATCCATTTTTGAGCCATGATTGATTAAAGAGTCAGCAATTAATTGGCGAATATTGCTATCTGTAATTTCTTTAACACCGGCTCGGTAAGTCTTAAATACTTCAATGACTTTATCTTCTACAACGCGATATTCTATGCCAACAGATGCGCTGACTGACATAGAATCAGAGGTTTGAAATAAAAACGGATCTTGATATTGGTGTAATTGCTTAAACAGAGGGAACAAATAAACTTCCTCGTTCCAACTTAGCCAATATTTTCCTGTACCTAACTTTTCGTTTTGTACTCCCTTATCTGAACCATACAAATCGACTTTGATCCCTACATTTCCGGCGGGTACCTTCGCCCGCTCACAACCAGCCAATCCGACCGCAATAAGTGAAACTAATATTGTTTTAATAAATCCCTTTCTAATACTCATTTATTTTTACTCCATTTTATTAGTTTTTTGATGGTGAAATAGAGGATGGCAGGCACCACAAATAAAATAATGATAATTGCTATAACTACAGATAAATCACTTTTAGCCGAAAATAGTGTTGGAGCGACACCAAAGACTAAAAATAAAGATAATAATATACTCGTTGTTATTAATAGATATTGCTTCATATTAATCTTCTCCATGATTAAGCGACTATATTTTTATACTTTTTTATCAATAAGTAAATGGAAAAATTAAATCCAGCTTATGTCATTCTTTTAAATTAAAAGAAATGGAGTTTAAAAAAAAGAAGCAACGATAGAGTGATAAGGTCAATCAAGTCTGATTGACCTTGAACATAAATATACACTTCGTCTTTCAGGTTGCCTCTTTGTTGGCTACGCTCGTTCACCCCAGTCACCGTTTTTATAAACATACGGTTATCTATGCTCCCGGGGATTCACTCCCTTGCCGCCGCGACGCATCTTGAAATCCATTGTGTATATCTAATGTCTTTGTCAGGCTACCCACGGCACTATGAAAATAGTTATTGCAGCAATACTGGCTGCCACATAGCCGATATTGATTAATCCTCACTCAGAAATCACTAACCCGCCAATGATTGCACCTAAACCAGTAATTTACTCAATCGCTTTATATTTTCATTAATTTCGGCTGGTGTATGGGCGGCGTAGCCGAAAAGAATCGCTTTATCAGAAAAGGAGTGAATACAGTAGCGTGATAATGGCTGAGCACCTAAACCTAATTGCCTGCATTTTGTAATAATCCCTTTTTCGGTAAAACCGTCTTTTAACCGGCACACCATATGGATGCCCGAATCAGTGATATTCACATCGAAAATATGAGGAAGGTATCGATTTATGGCATTAAATAATGCGGTTTGCCTTTCATAACATAATTTTCTGACGCGACGTACATGGCGCGCATAATGGCCTTCTTGTATGAAATGAGCTAATACTACCTGTTCCAGATAACCAGAGAGTGTATCGCTGTAATATTTCATCATCGTGAACGTATCAATTAATGCCTCTGGAACGACTAAAAAACCAATGCGTAAACCGGGGTACAGCATTTTTGAGAAGGTGCCGGCGTAAATGACCCGCTGAGTGGTATCCAATCCTTGCAGTGCCTGAATGGGCTTAGAAAAATAGCGGTACTCACTGTTATAGTCGTCTTCAAAAATCCATGCATTGTGTTGATTAGCCCAGTCAAGAAGCGCTAAACGCCGTGATAGTGCCAATGTAGTTCCCAGCGGGAATTGGTGGGAAGGGGAAGTATAAACTAACCTTGCATCGGAGTGATTGGCTGCGCCATAAGCAATATCCATCCCTTGTTCATCGGAAGGAATAGGCGCGATTTGTGCGCCCATCGAGGTGAATATGGCTCTGGCACTGTCATAACCGGGGTCATCTAACCAGACTTTATCATCAGGTTGTAATAATGCCTGAGCAGTTAAATTGATTGCCTGCTGAGTACCGTTAACAATAATAATTTGATCTTCGTGGCAATTTACACCGCGGGTCGAATGAACGTAATCAGCCAGCACTTTTTTTAGTAATGGATAGCCATCAGGTCGGTTAAATTGGCCAATTGCTTTTTTAGAGTGACGCCAGACTCTGCCGGTTAACCGTCCCCATAATTCATGAGGAAATTGATCCACACAACCGACACCAATATTAAATGTGGAAGATTGGCCATTCGTTAATGGTATTTTTTCCCAGAATGGTATCAGTCTATTTGCAGTAGCGCTGAGGTCTGGTGCTGAAATCACTTTTCTTTTCGGGTAATCAGGAGAAGGATTTGTTGTGATCAACTCATCCGGGATCGTGGTTGATACATAGGTTCCTGAACCTTTACGTGCTGTCAAATATCCTTCATCTATCAGGCGCTCAAAACCGGCAATCGCGGAATTACGTGAAATTGCCATCATTTCAGCCAGTGCTCTTGTGGATGGGATTTTGGTGTTTTCGGTGAGCCGACCATCAAGAATAGCATTTCTTATCGTGTGGTAAACCTGATCCTTAATGTAGCCATTATTTAAGAGTAAATGCGGAAACGGGGACTGTGGTTTGCACACCATGATAAAGTGGATCCTTAAATAATAATAAAAGTGTATCTTATTAAGTACCAAATGGAATTGTAATATTGCTCCGTCATTTCGTCATTATGATTTTTACGATCAAAATCAAATAGGATGGCTTTTATTTGAGAGGAGTTATCATGAGCAATGATTTATTACCGGTTACTGTTGAATTTGTTTCTCCTGAACATTATTCGCAATGGCTGGTTTATTGGCAGGCATATCAGGATTTTTATAAAGTTGATTTAGCGAAAAATATTACTGAAAAGACGTGGGCCAGATTTTTTGATGTAAAAGAACCCATGCACTGTGCGGTCGCATTAGAGAGCGGTAAAATTCTTGGCTTTGTTCATTATCTCTATCACCGTGCTACATGGTCTGAAACTGACTTTTGTTACCTTGAAGATCTCTTTGTTTCACCGGAATTCAGAGGGCGTCATATCGGTAAAAAGCTGATTGAATTTGTCCAACATGAAGCACAAAAACAACATTGTGGGCGGTTATACTGGCATACACATGAAACGAATCTGCGTGGTCAGCGCCTTTATAACTGGGTGGCTGAAAAGTCAGGCATGATTGAATACCGTATGCCATTGTAATTGGGTTTTGTTAAATAAATATGCCGATCTTCAGGATCGGTATTTTTCTTTAACAAAAGAAAAACAATTTGATGATTTAATAATTCAAATTCCTTCCTGGTTTAATTTCTCCATTCATTTTCGCCATACCTAAATTATTACACTCTAATTTCTATTTATGATTAATTTTATCTCTGGTTAATTTTTGATTAGTGTTTTCAATTTATTCATTAAATTATTTTTGATGGTTATTAAACGTTATTAAGTGCTACAAAAATTAATTTATTAATTCGGGAAGGTGAATTTGCATAAAAAGCAATTTGCATTATTGGCAATGTACTCAATATAAAATTTTCGGCACGATCAATGCCGATATAAAACTAACAACGCTACAAAAATTTTTCAGAAGAAAGTTTACTTTCATTTTGTGGCGGTAGCTTTATCTAAACAAATGCTTTTCTGCACCCTAAGTAATTTAATCAACCATAATCACTTTTATTTAAAAGAGAGGCTATTATGTCTACAAGTACGTCTCAAATTGCTGCTGAATATCCTATTCCTTCTTATCGTTTTGTTGTTTCTGTTGGCGGTGAACAGATTCCATTCAATAGCGTTTCAGGTCTGGATATTAATTATGAAACCATCGAATATCGTGACGGTGTAGGTAATTGGTTCAAAATGCCAGGTCAACATCAACCTATTAATATTACCCTGCGTAAAGGTGTTTTTCCGGGTAAAACTGAGTTATTTGACTGGATTAATTCTATCCAACTGAATCAAGTTGAGAAAAAAGATATTACCATTAGCTTAACCAATGATGCAGGTTCTGAATTATTAATGACCTGGAATGTCGCTAATGCTTTTCCTACTTCATTAACGTCTCCTTCCTTTGATGCCACCAGCAATGATATTGCCGTTCAGGAAATTACGCTGGCGGCTGATCGCGTCACTATGCAGGCTAATTGAGGCATTGATAGTTAATCATTCCATATAAGGGATTTTTTATGACAACAGTTACCAGCTACCCCGGCGTTTATATTGAAGAATTAAATAATCTGGCGCTATCTATATCCAGTAGTGCTACAGCCGTTCCTGTTTTTGCAGTGAATGAAAAAAATAATGTTATTGCCGAAAACACCGCATTCCGAATTAACTCCTGGATGGAATACCTTAATAAGGTATCAAACAAATTTGATGCAGAAGATAAATTATCAGTTTCTCTGCGGGCTTATTTTACTAATGGCGGAGGTTATTGTTATCTCATCAAGACCAGTAATTTAGAAAAAGTGGTTCCAACCTTAGATGATGTCACTTTGCTGGTTGCTGCGGGTGAAGATATTAAAACAGCCGCAGCAATTTTATGTCAGCCGGGAAAAGGATTATTTGCCATTTTTGATGGCCCTGAAGAAGCCTTGACTATCACGAATGTAGAAACCATCAAGAGTAAATATGACGCTACCGCGTTTGCCGCAGTTTACTACCCATGGCTGAAAGCGGATTGGGCAAAAATTACTATTCCACCGAGTGCGGTTATGGCTGGTGTTTATGCTTCCGTCGATCTCTCCCGCGGTGTATGGAAAGCCCCTGCCAATGTTGCATTAAAGGGCGGACTGGAACCGGCATTTTTGGTCACGGATGAAGTTCAGGGAGCATATAACGCTAAGCGTGCCATTAATATGATCCGCACTTTCAGTAATACCGGCACCACCGTTTGGGGAGCAAGGACGTTGGAAGACAGTGACAACTGGCGCTATGTCCCTGTGCGTCGTTTATTCAATACCATCGAGCGGGATGTTAAGCGCACCATGAGCTTTGCCATGTTTGAACCTAACAGCCAGCCAACGTGGGAACGTGTTAGAGCAGCAATCAATAATTATCTTTATAGCTTGTGGCAACAAGGCGGATTGGCGGGCACCAAAGAAGAGGAAGCCTATTTCGTGCAGATTGGCAAGGGAATTACGATGACAGAAGATCAAATTAATCAGGGACAAATGGTAGTCAAAGTCGGTCTGGCTGCTGTTCGACCTGCGGAATTTATCATCCTCCAGTTTACGCAAGATGTAGAACAGCGTTAATCATATTGATTGATAAGGAATTATCATGGTAGCTGATCTAAAAACGCCCGGCGTTTATATTGAAGAAGATGCTTCCCTTGCATTGTCTGTCAGCAACAGTCCCACAGCTGTGCCTGTTTTTATCGGTAAGTTTACCCCAAATACGGTAGAGCCAGTCCAGGCCTGTATCCGTATCAATAATTGGCTTGAATTTACTTCCGCTTTTTCTTTGGCACCAGTGACAGATGTTGTTATCAAATCAAGCCTCCCTTCTGATAGTGGAACAAAAAAAGAAGCCCAAGAAACACCTGAGGTTCAGATTCTCGCTGCTTCTGTTGCTGAAGGAGAAACCCAAAAATGGATCCACAGTATTGAGAGAATTAATCAATCTCTGGCCGTAGAAGCCCTGAGGCTCTATTTTCAAAATGGAGGAGGGAGCTGTTATATCTACCCATTAAACAATATTAATAACGAGTTGGCTTTGGCAGCTATTCCCGAATTAATTGAACAACAAGGGGATATCACTCTGCTGGTTTGTCCGGAAGCAGAATGGGATTACAAAAACAGAGTTTATGATGCAGCCAGTTCATTACTAAATGATAACAAAGTAGGCTATTTTCTGATTGCAGACAGCCCTGATGGTGAATCGATACCAAGTTCGGGAACTCGCACCAGAATTGCCGCTTATTATCCTCAGTTGGAAACTAACCTGACATTCTCTGCCTTGCCCGTTGATAAGAATGTGATTATCAGTGGATACGAGGATGAATCAGGTAAAGATAAACTGAAAAATCTGGATGAACTCAGGAAAAAAAATGAAACGCTGGCGCGGAATATTGATGCCAGATTAAAACAGGAACAACAACGCCAGCTTATTCTTCCTTCCAGCCCCGCCATTGCCGGAGTTTATTGCCAAACGGATAACCAGCGTGGTGTCTGGAAAGCACCTGCGAATGTTGCACTTACTGGTATCAAAGGACTGACTGATAAAGTTGACGATGCTCGGCAAGGAACCATGAATGACAAAGGCATTAATGTCATCCGATCATTTACCGGTCGTGGTTTTATGGTTTGGGGAGCCCGTACTTGTACGGAGGTTAACAACACCAGTTGGCGCTACATTCCTGTCCGTCGTCTGTTCAATTCTGTTGAGCGTGATATTCGTCAGGCACTGCGGGCTGTGTTATTTGAAACCAATAATCAACCGACCTGGATGCGTGCCAAGGCTGCCGTTGACCACTATCTTTATGCTCTCTGGCAAAAGAATGCGCTGATGGGAAATACCCCTGAAGAGGCTTATTTTGTCCATATCGGTCAGGATATCACTATGTCTGATGCGGATATCAAACAAGGCAAAATGATCATGAAAGTGGGTCTGGCCCCAGTACGACCGGCTGAATTTATCGTTCTGCAATTTACGCAGGATATTGTTCAGTAATCTCCGTGATTAAACATAAGGCACTGTATTGACAGTGCCTATCTCACCCAATTAAAGGAGATGATGATGGAAAGAATTCAACCGGGCGTAACATTAACAGAAAGTATCATTACCACAGGGCAACAGGAAATACCCAGTGCAGTGCCTGTATTTATTGGTTATACCAGCCGTAATCAACAACACGCAAAAACCGCAGTTCGTATCGACAATCTGGCGGAATATATCCGGCTCTTTGGCGACAACTATTTGATGGCATTTGCAGTCAGGCACTATTTCGATAATGGCGGGCAACAGGCTTTTGTTTTACCGCTGCAAGGAAATATACCTTCGGCAAACATCACCCAAACGGAAGCGGAAACCCTGATGGCAGCATTAAGCAGCAACGCGGTGCAAGAAGCCATTAGCGCAGAAACACAAATTACCCTGATTCTGGCACCGGATATCGCCCGCATGAATGACAATGTCATTGATGATCAACAAATTTTATCCAATTTGTGGTCTGAAGTCTGGATGGTATTGCTGCAATTGAGTCAGACCCGTTCTAATCTCTTTGTGCTGCTGGATGCGCCGGATGAGATAGAGCAGGCAAAGCAATGTCTGAAAGATCTCTCATCAGGATATCGTCAATGGGGTGCCGCCTATTGGCCTCGTCTGGAAACGACATATCAGGATATATCCGGCTCCAAAAATATTGTGCTCTCGCCTACCGCCGCTATCGCAGCACTTATTCAACATACGGATAGTGAAGTCGGTGTATGGAAAGCGCCCGCCAATATTGCTCTGTCTCAGGTTATCCGGCCGGTTAAGTCGTATCTTCAAGGAAGTGAACTATTTAACAGTAATGGGACTTCTCTCAATGTGATCCGCACTTTTCCCGGTAAAGGTATACGCGTATGGGGATGTCGTACTCTGGAAAACACAGATAACACGCCGTGGCGCTATCTGCAAACACGGCGCCTAGTTTCTTATGTCATCGCGCATTTGGCGCAATTGGCCCGTATGTACATCTTTGAGCCTAATAACGAACTGACATGGATGAAATGCAAAGGGCAAAGTTATAACTGGCTGCGACAACTATGGTTACAGGGAGGCTTGTACGGTTCACGTGAAGATGAAGCATTTACTGTGTTGTTAGGCGTAAATGAAACGATGACCGAAGAGGATATCCGAACAGGGAAAATGATCATGAAAGTCGCCTTAGCCGTGTTGTCTCCCGCCGAATTTATCGAAATCAGTTTGGTATTTGATACCCAAACGGGCGCGCTTTTATCTTAAAAAGGAAAGATCACAATGACCGATTTTTTCACTCCTGTGGTATCCCACCGTTTTATGGCGAGTTTTATTTTCAACGGTATTCCTGACCCACTGGATATCCGCTTTCAGCGTATTGCAGGCCTGAACCGGGAACTTCAGGTCACCCAGCACAGTCAAGGCGGTGAAAACGCCCGTAATAACTATCTGGCTGAAAAGATCCAGCACGGCACATTAACGCTGGAGCGTGGTGTGATGACAGTTTCTCCTTTGACCCTGATGTTTGACCGTGTGTTGCGTGGGGAAAATATCGCCTATGCGGATGTGGTGATTATGCTGTTAAACGAAAATTCATTGCCCTTGTCCAGCTGGATATTGAGCAATGCCTTACCGGTACGCTGGCAGACCAGCGATTTTGATGCGAACAGTAATGCCATTTTGGTGAATACCCTTGAACTGCGCTATCAGGATATTTGCTGGCTGGGAGTCAAAGTATGACAGTCGAAATCAGAGAATTAATTATTCAGGCAAAAGTGGTTTCATCAATGCCGCCAACCGGCTCAGAGCAACAAAGCTATTCGTTGGTTCAGGAAAGTCTGGATGAGGCGGCTTTAGTTGAAAAAATTAAACGTGAAGTGCTGGCTGCATTACGCGATGAGGAAAGGTGGCGCTCATGAGTTTAATTGAACGTGGTTTAGCAAAGCTGACCATTAACGCTTATAAAGACAGAGAGGGCAAAATACAGGCAGGTACCATTCAAGCTATGTATAACCCTGATTCCCTGCAACTGGATTACCAAACGGATTACCAACAATCTCTGGCAATTAATAGCGAAAAACAGAGCAGCATTTATGTACAGGCTAAGCCCGCAGGGTTATCCCTTGAGCTGATTTTTGACGGCACAATGCCGGACAATAAAATCCCTGTTGAAGCTCAGTTAATGCAACTCAAGCAGTTGTGCAGCGTGGATGCCACCAGTTATGAAACACAATTCCTGCAAATCAAATGGGGAAAAATGCGTTGGGAAAACCGCGGCTATTTTGCCGGCAGGGCAAAAAGTTTGTCTGTGAATTATACCTTGTTTGATCGTGATGCCACACCTTTGCGGGCACGGGTTATCCTGACACTGGTGGCGGATGAAAGTCTGGTTTTACAGGAGACAGAACAAAACCTGAAATCACCGGCGCAAATCGCTTTACGGGTACAGGATGGCGTTTCACTGGCTATGATGGCGGCCAGCACGGCATCGACGCTGTCTGGAGGTGTTGATTACCTGACACTGGCTTCGCAAAATAATCTGGATAATCTCAACGGGTTTGCACCGGGTGAGATATTGCAGGCCACCAGAGGAAATCCCTGATGAACCATCAACTGAAAATCATTGCCGATGGTCAGGAATTGTCCTTGCTGGCTGTCGTTGATGTCGATACCAACTTCTGCGTTAACAGCATCCCTTCTGCAACATTGAAGCTCAGTTTACCGGACAGGCCACTTTCTTTTTTCAGTCAGGCAGATGTACAGGCTGAATTGGCTCATTGTCAGACAGGGAAAACACTGCTTCTGGAATTGATTGAAGGGGGACAAAAATCAGTACTGTTTAACGGCCAGATTACCCGCAACTCACTAAAGATCAAAAATAAGCAATTATTGCTTACTTTGGTAGTCCGGCATCGACTACAACTGATGGCAGATACTCAGCATTCACAGTTGTTTAAAGCCAGTAACGAAAAAACTATTCTGAATACCTTGCTGAGTCAGGCGGGTATCAAGGCACGTTTTGATCAGATAGCCGCATTGGATCAAAAACATGAACAGATGGTGCAATTTCGTTGTTCCGACTGGCGTTTTCTGTTGTGTCGGCTACTGGCAACGGGTGTATGGTTGTTACCCACGATAGAAGGCGCTCAGCTTGTTCAACCTAATACCCTGAAATCCAACCCAACTCATATCCTGAAAAGTCGTGGAGATGAGGAAAAAGATATCCTCGTCAAAGATGCCAGCTGGCAATTTGATAACTATCTGAATCCTGCTTCGTTGGAAGTCAGTGGTTGGGATATCAATAAGCAACAAGAATTGTCAGGCGGGCGCTACAGCAGTATTGCGGTGGGGGAAGCGGCACTCTCTTCTGATCGGTCAGCGTTTTTAAATAAAACAAACTGGGACATTCGCTACAGCCGCCCGTTAACTACCCAAGAGAGTGGTCATCTGGCACAGGGGTTATTGCTGAATCAGCGAATTTCTGGGGTTACAGGCGACTTCCTGCTTAAAGGTAATGGGCGTTATCAGCTAGGTGACAACATTCAATTAACGGGGTTCGGTTCTCAATTGGATGGTACAGCAAGTATTACTGCGGTCCGCCATCATTTTAACCGACAAATTGATTGGGAAACGACGTTAAGCATTGGCTTGCAAAGGGAGTATCTGCCGATGCTTCCCGATGCGACTGAACTCCATATTGCGACTGTCGCAAAGTATCAGCAGGACAAAGCAGCCCTGAACCGTATTCCTATTATTCTGCCGGTACTGAATCGTCCGAATGAATTTTTATGGGCTCGATTGGGGAAACCTTACGCCAGCCACGAAAGCGGTTTCTGTTTTTATCCAGAACCCGGTGACGAAGTCATTGTCGGTTTTTTTGAACATGATCCGCGTTATCCGGTCATTCTGGGGGCAATGCACAACCCGAAAAATAAAGCGCCTTTAGAACCCAGCCAAGATAATCAGGAAAAAGCGCTGGTGGTGAAAAAAGAACTCACGCTGAAAGGGCAGACCATGAATGCCGAAATGAGCAAATCACTCAATATGTCAGGCAAGAACAGTGTTGAGATCAAAGGCAACAAAATTAATCTTACCCAGTGAAAGGTGAACAATGGAAAACCAAATACTGACACACCTCTATGGTCGTGGTTGGGCTTTTCCTCCCGCTTTTTCCCTTGAAGAAGGGGTGAAAATGGCAGAAGGAGCAGAAGATGTGCGCCAGAGTCTGCACATCCTGTTCAAAACTGAACCGGGGGAACGCTTAATGCGAGAAAATTATGGCTGCGGATTAAATGATTTTATGTTTGAAAATATTCGCAACGAATTATTTGCTGAAATTGAGTCCCATATTCATGACAGCGTATTGCGTTATGAGTCACGGGCGGATATTACCGAGATTCAGGTTCGTCAGTCGCCAAATAATAAAAGTACCTTACAAGTAAAGGTGATGTATCGCCTGCGGGGAAGCGATATCCATCAGCAGATTCAGGGGACACTGGCGCTGAGTGAAGGCCGAGGGATGGAGGTATCATGAGTGAATCTATTGTAACAGACGGTGATATTCTACAGTTTGAGCCTCAATTTGGGCATAGACAGGTAAAAGTTACCATCCCCGGCAAAATTAGGGGCACAGGTCATGCGCGGGTCAACGGTAAAAAAGTTTGTATTTTGGGGGATGAGAAACGGGTTACTGTTTCTGCAACTTATACCACAATAACGCATATGACACCGGGAATTGGCACTCTGACCATCAGTATGCTAGATATCAGCCAGCTGGCTCTTCAATATACCAGTGGTGCGGCCTTAATTATCAAAGGGAAAAAATTCATGGCGATATTTACGCCTAAATTCCCGGCCATAAATAATACAGTGATCCCACCACAACCAGATATTATGACACCTTCGTTAGGTACAGGAAGTTTTATTACTCAACAAAATTTTGCCACTGTAAATTAAGATATTGGCTGAACTTTATATATCTAAAATACAAATGGTATACACACAATGAATTTCAAGATGCGTCGCGGCGGCAAGCGAGTAAATCCCCGGGAACATAGATAACCGTATGTTTATAAAAACGGTGACTGGGGTGAATGAGCGTAGCCAACAAAGAGGCAACTTGAAAGACGAAGTATATAGAAAGTTAAATGGTGTGAATAATTAATATATTCACAAAAGAATCGCTGTGTCATACAGGTGATATCATGGAATTAACTGAGTTAAATAAAAAACTGTCAGATTTGGTGCCGATGAGCGACTTTAAATTAGATAGTCGAACCAGTTTGCAATTACTCCAATATATTGAAGAATACACTAAAATAATTCCTTTTAATGAAATCTCTGCTAAATCTTCTAATGAAGAAAATAAACATTGGAATGATTTTTTCTTTATGGCAAATAATACGCCAGAAAAACTTGCCGAATTATACCAAGGGAAAATGGAAGCCAATGGAAAATTATTACCTCATCAGGCTTTTCTATTGGCAATATTACGATTATTAGAAACACCGATATCTTTATTTAATGCTTTACCTGCAACTCACCGTAATCTCTATTATCGGGCATTGTTGGGATTATCTCCTCGTCCGGCACAATCTGACCAAGTCGCTTTATCTGTGGAACTGAATAGTACGGTCACAGAACAGCAGCTCACTAAAGGCACCTTATTTGAAGCAGGACAAGATGAACAGGGCAATCCCCTGCAATATGCGCTGGATACCAGTTTGCTGGCGAATCGTGGCTATATCAGTGAATTGTACTGGTTACGAAAAAAAGAAAAAAATCAGTGGGTAACCTCTGCGCCGTGGGATTCACAGACACAATCATCATTACCGTCTGGTGGAATACGATTATTCAGCGAAACTGATTCGGATAAAACTGTACAGGGTGGCGTGTTTATCACTTCGAAACTTCTGGCGATGGAAGAAGGAACAAGAGAGATAACGGTTACCTTTGAGAAGAATATTAATAGTCAATATTTAGCGGCACAAATCAGCAGTGGAAACCAATGGCTAGACTTGACTGCCAAGGGAAAAGGAACAGAAATCATACTGACTCTTTCAGATAAAGAGCCTGCAACCAGTGCGCCAGAAGATTTGGATAATCTTGTTTTTAAGGAACCGGTGCTCAGGCTACAGGGAAAAAACAGCCCACCATTGCCGACGATAACAGCCCTCAAGATACAAGGTATAGCTGAAGCTCCATTCCAGACATATTACCTTACCCCGTTTGGCTATGGCCCTGAGGTTGAACCACTGGAAGAACATCCCACATTATACCTTGGTATTACTGACATTGAGCCGGGGCAAAACGTATCGTTATATTGGAAATTAAAAGCACCACAGCAACCCGAAGACGTTTCCTGGTATTACCTGAATCAAAAGAATCAATGGATTGCATTGGATGCATGGGTGAATGATGAAACCCAACATCTGTATCAAGATGGCATCTGGCAAGTTGCCCTGCCGGCAGATGCTTCCAGGCAGGCCACCCAAATGCCAGCGGAGCGCTGTTGGTTAAAAGCTGTCGTGGCAATACCCACGCCTAAAGGCTCATGGGGGAAAAACCCGTGGTTATACGGCCTAATCTATAACGCGATGACAGCAACATTAGTGAACACCGATAGCATCAGTCGCAACCATTTCTTAGCGCCATTACCGGCAGGCACGATTCAACGCCCGGTTGCCCCCATCATTACAGTAGCTTCAGTCAACCAGCCTTGGGCATCATGGAATGGACGTGTACCGGAATCCTATAACGCCTTTTTTGAACGGGGAGCACAACACCTGTCCCACCGTAACCGGGCTTTAACCTGGGGCAATATGGCAACACTGCTAAAAGAGCGTTATGTCAGCATTTTTGATGTTAAATACCCCGGCAATGATGAACTCACCCGGGTACCCGCGTTAGAGAAGCAACAGCTGACGATCATTCCGGCTAACCGATACAACGACAGCGATGATCCTTTGCGTCCGGTGCTAAACCTGGCACGTCTGCAAGGAATGGCAAAGTGGTTACAGCAAAAAGGCTCTCTCTGGGCTGAGATTGAGATCAGTAATCCGAAATACGTCGATGTAAAAATCGATTACAACGTGATTTTCAGGCCAGAAGTTAACGAAGATTTTGGCTATCGCCAGCTACGACAGAAACTCAGTGAAACATATATGCCCTGGAGCGTCGATGAACAACGCCCCGTGATGTTGCATAACAGCATTAATTATTACCAGTTGCTGGCGACCATTCAACAGCAACCGCTGGTTGAGAGAATCACGAGTCTGACGCTGAGTCGGTCAGATGCGACTAAAGACAGTGATACCAACACATCAGTGGAAGCTAAAGATAATGAAGTGTTGATTTTAGTCTGGGAAGCGGGTGACAAGCTCTAATACTGAGGAAATAACTATGAGTAATCAAGATGTACTGTTTCACAAAGTGAAAGACGATATTCACTTTGATACCTTGCTGGAACAGGCTCATCAGGTCATTGAGCAACAGGCAGGAAAATTGTGGAGCGACACAGCGGAACACGATCCCGGAATAACTTTTTTGGAAGGGTTCAGCTATGGTGTGTCAGATCTGTCTTACCGTCATACACTTCCCTTAACAGACTTACTGACACCAGCCCCTAATAAGCAGCAACAGCAAGGCGGAATTTTTCCCGCTGAATTTGGCCCCCACAATACACTGACCTGTGGACCAATCACCAGCGATGATTATCGAAAAGCATTGCTGGATTTACATAGCAGTGACTGGGTAAAAGAAAAGCCAGAATCAGAACAGGATAAAGGGGATTTTCTGTTCCGTAATGTGCAATTAGTCCGTGAACCGGAAGCGCAACGCTATACCTATTGGTATGATGCCACTAAGAGGGAATATAGCTTTGTCAGTAGTCAGGATGCGAAAAAGTTTACGTTGCGGGGAAATTACTGGCTTTATCTGGAACCGACACGCCGTACTCAGGAAAATTTGAATAGTGCCATCCAACAATTAACCGATTTTTTGACCAAGAACCGCAATATTGGTGAATCTGTCAGTCAGATTATCTGGACAAAACCGGCTGATTTTCCGCTATTACTGGAGATTGAACTGGATGACGATGTGCAAAATGTCGCGGGTATTTTTGCTGCCGTCTATAGCGCAGCAGAACAGTATCTGATGCCTGAAGTGCAGCGTTTCAGTACGTTAGCGCTAAAAGAGGCGGGAATGCGCAATGACGAAATCTTTGAAGGGCCGCAATTAAAACATGGTTGGTGCCCTGAATTGCCGATAGCCCGTGATTACACTAGAAAACTCAACCTCAATCTTAGCCGACTGGTTAATAAGCTGCTTGAGATTAAGGGTGTTCAGAATGTGAATCGTCTTCGTCTGGATGACAGCTTTGACAAAACTTTGATTGAGCCGATTAACAAAGATAGCTGGTCATGGTCAATCAAAAAAGGTTATTACCCTCGTCTATGGGGGCAAAATCCGCTCCATCAATTGGCACAACATGATGGCCCTTTGCGGGTGATCACCAGAGGCGGGATTAGTGTTACAGCCGATGAAAATCAAATTCGGGCTAATTTACCCAATCCTCCCCTGATCCAAAATAAGCCTGTAGTACTACCTTACGGGCGGCACCGTGATGTGGGCAGCTATTATCCCGTCAGTGATACGTTGCCCGCTTGCTATGAATTACAGCAGCCTTTACCTAAAAGTGAGCCCTTATCTGAATGTGAGAATATTCAACGTCAGCGCCTGATACCACTTCATCAATTTATGCTGCCATTTGAACAGCTTTTGGCTTGTGGCTGTCAGCAAATTGCCATGCTGCCAAAATTACTGGCCTTTAAGCGTGAAGGATATGAAGTTTGGGGCGATCAATGGCCATTTAAGCCGGATTCTGTCAGTAATGATGCCCATCAGAATTATGCTCCGGCATTAAAGGAACTATTAAAACAAATTGCTCATGATAGCGATCATGAATTGGACATTGTTAATTACCTGCTCGGATACTTTGGCACCCAGCGGGCACCACGTACCTTTCTCACCGACATCAATGATTTTCGCGTTATGCAACAAGGTTATCTGGCTCAACAGCCGATATTAACTTATCACCGTGCCAATATTCGGATTGATCAGGTTTCATCGCTACAAAAGCGCATTGCTGCCCGTATCGGGTTAGGTGGTGAGCTGTTTAAACCAGAACCTGACCTGAGCAAACTGCCTTTTTATCTGGTGGAGCATCGGGCATTACTGCCCATCAAACCCAACAATCAGTTTGATAAAGAGCAGAAACCAGATTCAGTGACAGAAGAGAATCAAGCTAACCAGCATTATTTAATCATTCAGCAAGCAGGTATTAAGGGCAAACTGACTCAAGGGCAAGTGATCAATTTAGTCATCTATGAGGGTGAGCAGAATCAAAACCAATTTACGATATATAGTCAAATGATAGCCAAAGTCGGAGGAGATCAGTTTTGGCTGGATGTGGGTAATAGCACTCAATTGGAATACAATCTGGAACGGGTAATGACTGCTGCTAAAACAAAAAAATTGTTCTGGCAAAATAGCAGGGTCTGGATGGAAGATATGAGCTATCGTCTGGCCTACGCCAGCGACCAATCCCAAAATGGAAACCCATTACCTGAAAACCAGCGGCGTCTGTCCCGCACAGCACAGACTCCTTTTCCATCCCTGATTACGGTAGATAATGAAATTATCCTGACCAAAAAATTAGGGGCAGACAGTGTCACACAGGGATATGCGGATATATCAGAAAAACTGTATGCAAAAATTGTCAGCTTTGACCGCATCAAAGGTACCTTAGTTATTGAACGTCAGGATAATTCGACATTGAAATTTCCTGCTCCAGAAGAAGCATGGGAATACAGTTGGCATTTTTCAGGCGCGAAATATGAAACGACAGACCGTTTCTCATTTGTTATTAGTGTCGTGGTAAACAATGAATTAATTAAAATTTCCGGCGTTGATCCCTATAAATTGGAGGCGTGGATTAAAGAAACGATGCTTACTGAATTTCCTGCCCATATCTCCATGATTATTCACTGGATGGATCAGGAGGCCTTTTTAAATTTCGGCAATACTTATCAGCGTTGGCAAAATAATGGTGCTCCATTAGGAGATGCTGCATATTCTATTCTGGAAAAATTAACATTAGGTAAATTGCCAGCTTCTTTAAAAGGAATTGGAACAATGCGTATTGCTACGCCATATCAGAGAGAGGAAGTTGTCGGTAAAAATAATGATCAGTGGAATGCCGATAAAATAGTCCAGAATGAATTATTCTATGTTCCAAAAGAGAATAAATAAAAATACCTACCAGCAAAAAATCATATTCAATATATTTTATGGAGTTAACCATGAAAGAAATTATCTATTCCGCAAAAATACAAGATCAACAAATATCATCTAATGAAAAAGGTGTTGGCCCTGAAACTGATAAATTGAAATATAAATTTAAAGAAGGCAGCATTCCTTTACAAATTGATTTCAGCCAGTTAATTGATATTGCGGATATTGGGCGTAAAGCCTGTGGCCAGGCACCACAACAAAATGGCCCGGGAGCAGGATTAAAGCTGGGTGATGACGGTACGCTGAATTTAAAAATGGGAACTTTTGATCACAGAAATTCTGCTCCACTAATACTAGAAGAAGATATTTTATCTGTCAGGCTGGGTAGTGGCCTAACTAATAATAGAAGCGATGGAATATCTATTGGTCAGGGACATGGAATTACAGTTCATACAAATAGTATTGCGGTAAAAGTAGCTGCTAATAAAGGATTGGTTGTTGATGGCAATGGTATCGCCATAAAAACAGGCAGCGGAATAAAATTGAACTCAGACGGTGAATTAGAAGCGGCATCAGCAGATTCCAGCATCACAGTTGATAGCTCCGGCATAAAAGTTAAGGCCGGGAAGGGAATTAAAGTTGGTGATGGCTTGGAAGTCCATCTTCATACAGATGGTGGTATCGGTAATAGTTCGTCAGGTATCCGCGTTAAAACGGGGAATGGTATTAAGATAGATGATGATCGTATTACCATTGATCCTAATACTGTATTGCCAAAAGGTATGATTACCATGTTTTCAGGCTCAGCCATACCTCAAGGCTGGGCATTATGTGATGGTACTAAGGGAACACCGGATCTAATTGATCGATTTATACTTGGTGGAACCCTTGAAGACATCGGTGGAAAAAGTTCAAAGAGTGCAGCAGGGCAAAAAAATTCCAAATTTTTTATCGTCAATAGCAAAGAAAATGCAACGGAAATAATGGATGTCAGGGTAAATGAAACTAAATTAAATATAAAACAAATACCAAAGCATAAACACATACAAGGTGGAGGCTTCACACAAAATACAGGTTTAAGATATAGTGCAGTATTAAATAATGATCTGAATGATGAAATTAATAACAATGATCTTAGCGGCTATCGAATAATATATAATTCTACAGAAGAGCAGTGGATAAGAACGGTTAATTATGATCATTGGTGGCCTTACACCAGTTCAGTAGGCAGCTCAGAAGGCCATGGTCATACTGCATCTGCTACTCTTCCTAGCCATACACATCAAGTCAATACAGTATCACCTTACTATATTTTAGCATTTATTATGAAGCTATAAACATTTAACAATGGGCGTTAATATTTTTCGCCCATTAAAAATATTCACGAAATGTAAAGTGGCGACTATTGTGGAAAAGAATCACAAAATAAAATTCAACAACGTGATTGATAAATTATCAATTTCACTTGAAATAGAAAAACACCATAGTAATAAAATACTTAAAAAGTGTTCTGATCTATTTAAGCTAAAACTTCGTTACTTAATTGATGAGGACGTGGGGCAATGGTCATCACAGGATAATGATAATTCATTGGAAAAAATAGTTTTAAATCTTGGAGAAATTGATTTTGAAAATTTTGAACAACAGTTTATCTGGCGTCTGGAAAGAGAATTAAAAAATAAAACCAAAGAGTTAACAATAAATGTAAAGCACAATATAGATTGTGACCTATTTATTTCAGGAGAAATTTGCTCTGTAAGTAAGGATTTATCAAAATCTAAACCTAATTCTAGTGCATCCAGTACATTAAATTCAGGAGAATTCACACTAAATAACATTGATAACTATTTAAATCATGGTTACTGGGAATCATCGATTTTATGTCAACAGGTAAAAAATACTGAGTTCAGTTATTGGTTAATTGAAAATATTAGCCTGCACCCACAACAATGGCTCCCTATGTTAGCTACACACTGCTTACAACCTGCGGGATTAAACCGATTAATTCAAATTTGCCAACCAAATGTTCTTAGTTTACTAATAAAACTATTTTCTGAAGAAATAACATCCGAATTTATTAACTCGCAAACACAGATAACCATAGATAAAAAGGTGACGCCAGAAAAATTGAGTTTATCTGCTGAGTATTATCTGAAACAACAGGTGAAATATGAACATGCCGTAAAAAAAGAATTTATTTTACAAACCGAAAATAAACTGATATCGGAGAGAGAGTTTGTTGAAAATAATTTCAACTCATTAAAACAGGATAATAATGAAGTCTATACACAAACAGAAACGACACTAAACGTTAAAAACGAGATGATATCGGAGAGAGAGTTTGTTGAAAATAGTTTCAACTCATTAAAACAGGATAATAATGAAGTCTATACACAAACAGAAACGACACTAAACGTTAAAAACGAGATGATATCGGAGAGAAAGCTTGTTGAAAATAGTTTCAATTCATTAAAGTCGGATACTAATGAAATCAATACACAAACCGAAAAGACACTAGATGTTAAAAATAAGCTAACATCGGAGAGAAAGCTTGTTGAAAATAGTTTCAATTTATTAAAACCGGATAATAATGAAATCAATACACAAACCGAAAAGACACTAAATGTTAAAAATAAACTAATGACGGAGAGAGAGCTTGTTGATGATATTTTCAATTCATTAAAACCGGATAATAATGGAATCAATACACAAACCGAAAAGACACTAAATGTTAAAAACGAGCTGACATCGGAGAGAGGATTTATTGAAAGTAGTGTTGATTTATTAAAGCTGAATAATGATAAACTCCATATGCCAGCAGAAATGGAATTGAACGTTAAAGATAAGCTGGCATCGGAGAGAGAACTTGCTGATAATAATTTCAGTTCATTAAAACCGGATAATAATGGAATCCATACACAAACAGAAACGAAACTAAACGTCAAAAATAAGCTGACATCGGAGAAAAAACTTGTTGAAAATAGCACTCATTTGTTAAAGCCAGATAATAAAGAAATTTATATACCAGCAGAAAAGATACTAAATTTTAAAAACAAGCAGACATCGGAGAGAGAACAGGTTGAAAATAGTTTTAATTCATTAAAATCAAATAATAATAAAACCCATATACTAACAGAAAGAACATTACAAACTAAAATTAAGAAAATACCCACAGTAAATATCATTCAGGATGAGTGTAATCAATTAAAACAGACTCACAATGAAACCGAAATACAAATAGGTGCAGTATCGTCAATACCTCAACTTATACAAGCACAGTATCAATCAGCAGCTACACAACAGCATGATGGTTTGATAAAGAAGACAGTAAAACAAAATGATTCAATTTTAAAAAACAGGGAACAACACAGCGAATTATTGAAACCGGCTTCTTTAGCGAAAATTTCATCCATACAACCTAATACTGGGATTAAAACTTCATCAGCACAATCTGTTTTATCTATCAGCAATGCCGGTTGCATGATTTTATGGCCATTATTGCCAACATTTTTCCGCTCTTTTGATTTATTGGAGAAAAATCAATTTGTCAGTCTTGAAGCGCAAAGGAAAGCTGTCTGTTTACTTGATTGGCTGATTTGGGCCGAAGAGGAAATACCCGTGTGGCGGTTGACCCTCAATAAAATACTTTGTGGGTTACCCATGCATGATAACGCGCTATGGCTCACACCAGAGCCAGAACAGCAAACTGCCATCAACCAATGGCTGGAAAAAACCGTTGTACAACTTCCGGCCTGGAAAAAAATGGGCATAAATGATGTTCGGCATTTATTTTTGCAGCGTTCCGGGGAATTAAATGAATTAAACGGTTTAATAAATATCCATATTAGACCCGAAGTTTATGATGTGCTGATAAGTGAATGGCCGTGGCCAATCAATATCGCGCGCTTTAGCTGGTTGCAATACCCCATCACCATAACGTGGTTATAACAATCAAACACAGTAAATAGTCTGAGTAAGAATTTATGAATACAGCGTCTGTCTTCCCTAATTTATTCCAGCAAAATAACGATGCAAATTTAGCATTTTTATTTAGTCAACTGGAACGTATTGATCTTGTTCTTCAATACCATTGCCATTGTATATCAGGGCAGCAAGATGATCTCCTTGATGAATTTTTGTTAAGTGAAGAGGATATTATCGCCAGACTGGAGAATCCAATGGGTAAACCTCATTGGTTCAATGAGGATTGTCTGGTAATACCGCAAACTGTCAAGCCAGTGGCATCCCGACTAACTGATTTGGTCGATCGTTTTGAGCTGACTGATTTCGAAAGAGATGTTTTGCTGTTAGGTTTACTTCCCCATTTTGATAGCCGTTACTATCAACTTTTTGCATTAATTCAAGGAGAACAACAATCTCGATTTCCTTCTTTTACGCTGGCGTTGGAACTATTTTGTCACTCAATGACGGAGAAACAGGCACAGCAGGTCAGTTTTTTGCATAATTCCCCCCTGATTGGCTGCCAGCTATTATCCATTGATAGCCGTAAAAAAATGGCGTCCTGGATTCAGACTTCTTTTATCACAGATAACAGTGTGTATCATTTTTTACTTGGGCATCACTATATTCCGCCTGATTTAGAATATTATTGTGAGTGGCTAATGCCCGCAGAGAATGGCTATTATCCAGCCAAATTAAAGCAATTGCTTAATAATGTATTGTTATCTGACCACGATGATATTCGTCCGATTATCTTATTAAAGGGCATTACCGGTAGTGCCAGAGCTTATGCGGTTACCAATATCATGGCGTCAGAAGAACGACAAACGTTGATGGTGGATATCGCTAAATTGGCTGACAATGATGATAAAGCTTTGCTTTCGCGAATAAAGCATATTTTGCGGGAAATCCGTATGCGTGGCGCTTGTTTATTACTGCGAAATTTTTGCTTATTCGCCGAACAGAATAAACAGCTACTGGAGCCTCTTTCCGCTTTATTGCAGCAACCTGGATTAAGGGTGATTTGTTTAATTGAACCTTCTTCTCCGATGGTCTGGCTGAGAAAGTTATCAGTATTATTGGTCGAAATGCCGGTTCTGACTTCAAAGGAAAAAAACAATCTATTGACGGCACAATTGCCCAATCACTGTGCCAATAATATTGACGCAATAGCCTTAAGCCAGCGTTACACTTTTAATCCCGAAACTTTGCCATGGATTCTGGAAGAAGCTCAGTTTTATCAAAAACAGCGAGATCCTTTGGATATATTGCAGCAATGCGATATCCATAAGGCGCTCAATTTACGTGCCCAACAAAATTTTGGTCAATTGGCACAGCGGATAACGCCTAAACGTTCATTAAAAGATTTATTGGTCTCTGATGAGATTGCTCAACAAATACAGGAAATACTCACGGCCATTAAATATCGGGAACAAGTTCTGGCGGGAGGTTTTAAAGATAAAATTGGTTATGGCACCGGTATTAGTGCGTTGTTTTATGGTGATTCTGGGACAGGGAAAACGATGGCGGCAGAAGTGATTGCCAACTGTCTTGGTGTTGACTTAATAAAAGTGGATTTATCCACTGTGGTAAATAAATACATTGGTGAAACCGAGAAAAACTTATCCCGTATCTTCGATTTGGCAGAACAGGATGCCGGTGTTTTATTCTTTGATGAAGCGGATGCGCTGTTTGGTAAACGTAGTGAAACTAAAGATGCGCAAGACAGACATGCCAATATTGAAGTCTCTTATTTGTTGCAACGGCTGGAGAATTATCCGGGCTTGGTTATTTTATCCACCAATAATCGTAGCCATTTGGACAACGCCTTTAATCGCCGTTTTACTTTTATTACTCGCTTTACTTATCCGGATGAAGCTATCCGCAAGAAAATGTGGCAGGCAATCTGGCCTGAGAATATAAAAGTCGCTCAGGATGTGGATTTTGATAAATTAGCCCAACAAACAAGTGTCACAGGAGCCAATATTCGTAACATTGCTTTATTGTCTTCACTATTTTCCGTAGAGAACAAACATCACGAAGTTAATAATAATAACATTGAAACCGCATTATCACGAGAATTAGATAAAGTAGGTAGATTAACGTTTAAAAATTAATAGAAATAAACATAGATAAAAATTAAATGTATTAATGACCTGACCGTGTTCAAAATAATAAAATAAGAGGATTTTTTATGCTAAAAATGCAAACTGTTATTGACGTTAATAAAGCAATGAAGGGAATTCTGGAAAAGTATCTGGATAAAAAAGTGGCAATCCGTTTCGATCTGCCTGAATTAGATACCGTACAATCTGATGCAATGGTGAGTGTCTTTCTTTACGATATACATGAAGATCTACAGCTTCGCTCAACAGAATCCAGAGTGTTTAATGCCACCTCCGGGAGGTTATTACCGGGTTGGGTCAATATTAAATGTAATTATCTGATTACCTATTGGGAATCGGCTAAACCCGCAACTGATCCCAACAGCCCGGATAGTCAACCGGATAATCAGGCTATACGAGTTATGTCACAAGTCTTGAATGCATTGATTAATAACCGCCAATTGGCAGGCATTCCCGGCGCTTATACTCAGGTTGTACCACCGAAAGAAAGTTTAAATAGTTTAGGGAGTTTCTGGCAGTCACTGGGAAATCGCCCACGGCTTTCGCTGAATTATTCAGTGACAATACCGATTAGCCTCACCGATGAGCAGGATAAAGTGATACCGATAAATACCATTTCTTCAACTGTGGAACAAATTGCATCATTCAGTCAGGAAAAGATTGGTCATGCTTTGCGGGAGTTATTGATTATAGAACTACAAAGACAGCCAGTTGCGGAATCAGAAAATGAAGAGAATATTAGGCTGGCACTGAGCAAAATTGAACTATTAGCAATCAAAGAGGCTACGACTTCAAATAATTCAGCGGAAATTTCGGTATCTCTGTCTGTATCAGGAATTACCCATCAGAAATATCTACAAGGCATCAATAAAATCTTTGAATTCTGGTTAAATAATAACAAGATTATTACCACGGTCGATGATTATGGAATCTGTATTAAAAGTATAGAAAAAGATCATCTTTTCGGAATTTGATTTATTTTTATAACTTATGGAATGGCAAAGACTAACCAATTAAGAGTGATTTTCTGTATTTTTATGTGATCACATTGTTAATTACTCTGACTTAACGCTAATGATATTTAAATTTGATTTATGAATAATG